>NZ_JAFZ01000002.1:2500-302500 GCF_000526395.1 Aminobacterium mobile DSM 12262
CTGAACGGTATAGCCCCTTAAATAACATGGGAAATGCGAAGGTTCGCCAAGGGTATGTTCTTGACCGTCTTGTTTCTTTAGGTTGGATCAACGAAGAGACTAAACAAACTGCTTTTAAAGAAGAAATTACATTAAAACATGTCCCTAATAAGGTTACAGAATACAACAAAGCTCCTTACTTTATTGCTCATCTACTCTTCAACTATCTCCTTCCTAAATACGGAGCGGATCTTGTCTATAGTGGTGGCATGGCAATTCATACAACTCTCGATTTGGACCTCCAAGAAAAAGCCGATATAGCTGTGAAAAAGCTGAAGAGTCAAGGAGCTTTGGTAGCTATTGATCCCTTTACTGGAGAAATTCTAGCTATGACTGGGGGAAAAGATTTTGCTGAAAGTAAATTCAATAGGGTAACTCAAGCATATCGGCAACCAGGGTCTTCCTTCAAACCTATAGTATATGCAGCAGCTTTAGAAAGGGGAATTTTACCTACAGACCACTTTTTGGACGCTCCCCTCTCATATGATATTCCGGGAGAAGAACCCAAAACATGGGAACCAGGGAATTATAGCAAAAAATTTAGCGGAGAAGTAACAGTAATTGATGCTTTGAACCATTCATATAATACTGTCGTTGTCCGTGCGGCTGACATTATAGGGGTTAACTCGGTAATAACAACCGCTCGTAGTATGGGAATCGTTACTCCTTATCTACCTCGAGACCTTTCCGTAGCATTGGGAACAGCGAGCGTTACTCCTATGGAAATGGCAGTAGCATATTCCACCTTTGAAAATGGTGGGAAAGTCGTCTCCCCTCTTATGATTCGGGAAATTCGCTCGAGCAACGGAGAAATTTTAGAGCATCATACTCCTGAGATTCGAGACGGCATTTCTCCAGTTACATCTGTTGTCATTCGTTCTTTGATGATGGATGCTGTACGTGCAGGGACAGGGCGCAGAGCAGCGGTCCCTGGATGGGAGACTTTTGGCAAGACTGGTACTACTAACGAATATAGCGATGCGTGGTTCACCGGAGGAATTCCTGGCCTTGTAGCAGTAGTATATGCTGGGAATG
Source organism: Aminobacterium mobile DSM 12262 (assembly GCF_000526395.1). Taxonomy (NCBI): domain Bacteria; kingdom Thermotogati; phylum Synergistota; class Synergistia; order Synergistales; family Aminobacteriaceae; genus Aminobacterium; species Aminobacterium mobile. The sequence goes on from NZ_JAFZ01000002.1 coordinate 3,575, forward strand.
ATGATCATAAACCTCTAGGGCGGAATGCCACAGGTGGAGTTATTGCAGCCCCCATATGGAAAGAATTTATGATAACAGCTGCTCAAGCCCTTCATCTGCCTCAAGCCTTTGAGGTTCCTGAAGATCTTCCTGTAGATAGAGTACAAGTTTGTAGACAGTCTGGCTTCATTGCGACTCCTAACTGTACCTCCGTCGCTACTATATTTATGCCTAGAGGGACAGCACCTACGAGTACATGTCCTCTCCATGGAGGAGATTTATTTGCGGGCCAAGATGATCCTCAATCTCCTAAGCTCTACCTTCTTCCACAAGATGAAGGGCATTATTACGATTATGCCAGTTTCCCCCACGGAACATCCTTGCCTTCCATACCAGGACTGGAAAGTGGGGAGACATCCTCTCCTGTAAAAATTCAGCCTCAACAACATCATAAAGCGGCCAGTGAGTCGGATGTTCCTGTAGAACCAGTTAAACCATACGCGAACGATCCAAGTCCGGCACAGACTATAGAAGATCGATATCAACAGCTCTTAAAACAATATGGGATTTCTAACAACTAAATATTCAAGCAAGAAAGAAGGGGCGACATAGAGAAATATGTCGCCCCTTCTTTCTTGCTTTTTATTCAGATAAAAGATTTTCTATCTTCTTTAGTCCCTCTCGCGAATGCTGTGCAATATAATGCGTTGCTCCACTCCAGCAACAAGTTTACGAGTATATGCCACTGTGTCAGGATTGACGCTCATGCTATCTATGCCTTCCCGCACCAAAAACTCTGCAAAATCTGGATAGAGAGAAGGTCCTTGCCCACAGATAGAGCATGTTTTACCATATTTATGCGCTGCTTGAATTAATATCCGAATAGCACGTTGTACCGCAATATTCCGTTCATCAAAGTATCCCATATTATTTAAAATACCAGAGTCTCTGTCGACTCCCATAACAAGCTGAGTAAGATCGTTGCTTCCAATACTGAATCCATCCACCATTTGAGCAAACTCTTCCGCAGCAAAGACAACAGACGGTACTTCTGCCATAATCCATAGCTTGAAAGAAGAACTCCGTTTAAGGCCTTCTGACTCAAGAATGTCCATCACTCGCTCAAGCTCCCATGTGGTACGTACAAAGGGAAGCATCATCCACACGTTAATGAGACCGTATTCTTCTCGGACTTTTCGAATGGCTTGACATTCAAGTCTAAAGCCAGCCTCATATTCAGGAGAAATATACCTGGAAACCCCTCTCCAGCCAATCATAGGGTTATTCTCCACCGGCTCTACTTCATCGCCGCCTTTAAGTCCTCTAAACTCATTCGTTCTAAAATCGCTCATACGAACGACGATAGGGCGAGGATAAATAGCCTGTGCGACAGTCGTAATGCCCTCTGACATCTTATCTACCAATAGTTTTCCCTGGCCAGTCTTTACCAAATACATAGGATGGATACCCACCATATTCGTAAAGATAAACTCTGTGCGCATTAACCCAATGCCATCGAAAGGCAATTTCTTATAGCGATCGATAATAGATGGTTCTCCCAAGTTCATATATATCTTCGTACCTGTAATAGGAGCCATCTGGTAAACTAAATCCTCTATTGGCAATGAAGCCTGGGTAACTTGAGCACTCACAGTTTCTTCTTTCTTCTCTGGAACAACATCGCCCTCGAAAACAACGCCACGGGTAGCATCTACTGTAACAACCATATTATCTGTTAACGTTTCTGTCCCATTTTTTGTTCCCACAATGCATGGAATTCCCAACTCGCGGGAAACAATAGCAGCGTGACATGTTCTTCCGCCTTCATCGGTGACAACGGCTGCAGCCTTTCTCATAGCCGGAACCATATCAGGGTTTGTCATGCCAGTAACAAGAATATCTCCATCTTTAACTCGAGAAATTTCATTAATATCTTTAATCGAAATAACTTTACCCGCAGCGATACCAGGAGATGCCGCAAGACCTCGAGCAAGGACATTAAGCTTTGTTTCTTTCGAAGAGGTTTTTTCTTCCATAACAGTCGCTCCCTCTTTTAATGTAGTAACAGGACGAGCCTGAAGGATATATAGCTCTCCTGTATCCTTATCGAGCGCCCATTCTATATCCTGAGGGCTTTGATATATTTCTTCAATTTTTTTACCGGCTTTACCTAAAGTAATAATTTCCATATCAGAGAGACATTGTATCTTGACCTTGTCTGGCCCTAAATACTCTTTTACCGCCACCTTGACAGTCCCTATCCCATTTTTTTTCTCCACTATCATGGTGTTTTTCTCCGCAATATTTTTCTCTACAACATCCAAATGATCTTTATCGAGAATAAATTCATCGGGAGTCACAATACCAGAAACCACCGCCTCTCCTAACCCCCAACTTGCATTAATCATAAGTTGGCTTCGATCGTTCGTCACGGGATTGGCTGTGAACATAACTCCTGATTTCTGACTCTGTACCATTTTTTGTACAACAGCGCTCAGCGCCACTTCAAAATGGTTGAAATCTTGTTTCTCTCGATAGTACGTAGCTCGGGCTGTCCATAGAGAAGCCCAGCACATCTGCACGTGTTTTAAAACTTCTTCAGCACCTCGAATATGAAGATACGTATCCTGTTGCCCAGCAAAAGATGCATCGGGAAGATCTTCCGCCGTAGCAGAACTTCTTACAGCAACACGAATGTTCTCAGTGCCCAGTTTTTTACATAAAAGAAGATATGCATCCTGAACTTCTTTGCTGATCTCGTCAGGCACAGATGCATCCATAATCATGTCTCTAACGAGGGCACATTTGTTCGCTAGCTCATCTGTGTCTTCATAATTAATCCCATGGATCGTCTTTTCGATTGCCGCTCCCAGCCCAGAGATTTTTATAAAATCCCGGTACGCCCCGGCAGTTACACAGAACCCTGGGGGTACAGCCACTCCGTTCTGGGTTAACTCACCTAAATTAGCCCCTTTTCCTCCTACCAGTGGTATATCGTTTCGATTAATCTCGGAAAACCACTTGATATACCTATACGTTCCCATATCTCACTGCCTCCTCGTTAATTAGTGAAGCCCAGTGCGGCTTGAGCAGCTGCCAGCCTAGCGACTGGTATTCTAAAAGGCGAACAACTTACATAGTCAAGACCAAGAGCATGACAAAAAGCAATACTTTCTGGGTTTCCGCCATGTTCGCCACAAATGCCCAAAGATATATTTTGCCGAGTTTTTCTGGCTTTATCCACACAAAAATGCATCATTTCACCGACCCCTTCCCGATCAAGAATATGGAAGGGATTTTCAGTAAGCAACTCCTTCTCTAGATATGCTCCTAAAAACTTAGATTCTGCGTCATCTCTGGAGTAGGCAAATACTGCCTGCGTTAAATCATTTGTTCCAAAGCTGAAGAAATCTGCATAAAGCGCTATTTTTTCGGTAATAAGAATAGCACGAGGAACTTCTATCATACTCCCTACTTTGTAGTCAATGGAAGCACCTGTACTCTTATAGTACTCTTGAGCTATTCTGTCTACCGTATGTCGGAAAAATTCCATTTCTCCAGATATCCCTACTAAAGGTATCATGATTTCAGGAATAACTGTAACACCGTTTTTTTGTGCTTCTATGGCAGCCTCCAGAATAGCTCGTATCTGCATTTCATAAATTTCTGGGTAGATAATCCCTACACGACAACCACGAAACCCCATCATGGGGTTCACTTCTTTAAGGGATTCGATCTTTTTTAACATATCGATAAGCTCTTCCTCCCGAAATAGCCTCTCTTTCTCTTCCATATCCGTTGGAAGTTCCAAAATTCTTTTTTTTATATCTCCTTCCTTGGGGAGGAATTCGTGAAGAGGGGGGTCAAGGAGGCGAATAATAACTGGGTAACCGTCCATTTCTGTAAAAATAGCACGGAAATCTTCCTTCTGCATAGCCTTCAAAAGCTCCAAGTCTGATAAACGTTTTTCCTTGCTTTCAGCTACGATCATACGTTCCATAATAGGCAAACGTTCTTGAGACATAAACATATGTTCCGTTCTGCATAAGCCAATGCCCTTAGCTCCAAATTCTCTCGCTCGCTTTGCATCAAGAGGGGTATCGGCATTTGCCCATACCTGAAGAGAAGCCACATTATCGGCCCATTGCAGCATCTCCGAAAATTCTGCGGTTATCTGAGCATCCACAAGAGGGACATCGCCTAAAAGAACTCTTCCGTAACTACCATCAACAGTAATAAAATCTCCTGCCGACAAAACAATATCACCTTTTTGAAGAATCCCCTGCTCTATATTTATAGATAGAGACTCGCAGCCAGTTACACACGGCTTACCCATACCACGAGCAACTACAGCAGCATGGCTTGTCATACCTCCCCTACTTGTAACAACTGCCTCGGCTACTGCAAGTCCATGAATATCGTCTGGGCTCGTTTCTGGCCGGACTAAAACAACTTTTTGCCCCTCTGACGTCAAACGAACAGCTTCGTCTGGAGTAAAGGTTATAATCCCCTTCCCAGCCCCTGGAGAAGCCGGGAGACCTTCTGCCAATAAAGAAACATGAACATCTGAAGGAACTTGTTTATGCAATAGGAGTTCTGCATCTCGAGGAGTTACCCTTTTAAGGGCTTCCTGTCGGTTAATTATCTGTTCCCTTACCATATCATGGGCTATCTTCACAGCTGCCGCAGCAGATCTTTTACCTTCCCGTGTTTGGAGGATATAAAGCCTGCGATTCTCAATCGTAAATTCCACGTCTTGCATGTCTTTATAGTAATTTTCAAGGGAATGGGCAACACCTAGCAACTCTTCATGCATGTCAGGCATTACATAGCGGAGCTCAGAAATAGGAAGGGGGGTTCTAACACCAGCAACAACATCTTCTCCCTGTGCATTGATAAGAAATTCTCCATAAAGGTCAGGGCAACCATTAGAAGGGTTTCGCGTAAAACAAACGCCTGTCCCACACTGTTCCCCTAAATTGCCGAATACCATCGAAACCACATTCACAGCTGTACCGAGAGTATGAGGAATGCTATTCAATTCCCGATATGTAATAGCTCGAGAAGAGTTCCAACTTCTAAAGACAGCAGCTATAGCCTGCCGCAACTGCTCCCACGGATCTTGAGGGAAAGGTTCACCCACCTTCGCTTCATAAATAGCAAGAAAAGCAGAAACAACACTTCTCATGCCGTCCGTTGAAATTTCATAATCAAATTGAATTTTTTCTCTTGCCTTAACTTCTGCGAGAATCTCTTCAAAAGAGGCAGAAGCAAGGCCTTTAACAACTTCTGCATACATCTGGATAAAACGACGGTAACTATCAAAGGCAAATCGTTCATTTTGAGAAGCATGACTTAAAAGAGGCAAGGTTTCACTGTTAAGCCCCAAATTGAGGATCGTATCCATCATTCCTGGCATAGATACAGGGGCCCCAGATCGAACAGAGACAAGGAGGGGGAAAGGGCCTTTCCCCCATTTTTTACCGGTTTTTACTTCCAAGCGAGAAAGTGCTTCGCGAATTGAGGGCCAAATGTCTTCTAAAAGTTTTTCACCCTCTTGGAGATAGGAAAGACACGCTTGAGTAGTAATAATAAATCCTGGGGGGACACGAAGACCGTTTCGAACCATTTGAGCAAGGTTCGCTCCCTTCCCCCCCAGGAGATTTGTCATGGCCGCATCGCCTTCTTCGAAGTCGTACACAAACTTCCTTTTAACTTCGTCTCTCATGGCTCACCCCTCCTCTTAATTTCTGGAAGGAGCTCAACGTCTGAAATAAGCCAGAATTTCTTGAGCCGTTTCTTCGAGAGCGCGATCGGTGACATTAAAAACTCGCACTCCGAGAGAAGACATGATGGTTTGAGCGTATTGAAGCTCATCGTAAACTTTACTTTTTTCTGTATAGTCTGACTCTCCAGGATCAAGCCCCAACATGGACAAACGCTTTACTCGAATATCAACAAGATTCTCTGCATCTATAGTCAAACCAATGATCCGAGATGAATCTATTTTAAACAGCTCCTCGGGAGGAGCAAGACTTGGTATAAGAGGGATGTTCGCTGTTTTTAATCCCTTGTGGGCCAAATACATAGAAAGAGGCGTTTTACATGTTCTGGAAACACCAATTAACACGATATCTGCCTCTGGAAGAAGATTCGTATTGCTGCCATCATCGCAATTTATAGTAAACTCTACAGCTTTCACTCTTTTAAAATACTCTTCGTCCATAACATGGGACAAGCCTGGCTTTTCTAAGGGTTTTTTGTTCAAAATCCCAGAAAGCACATTGAGTAGCGGCCCAAAAATATCAATAACATCGATATCCATAGCATTCGCATTCTCTATAAGCCAATGGCGAACAGATGTATCCACAAGGGTACAAATAACAATAGCTTGATTTTCAACCGCTTCATTCATTATCATCTGTGCCTTATCGATATTATTCACATATCGGAAACGCCGGATATTAACACTTTCCGGGTTGAACTGACTCGAAGCAGCCCGAGCAACAGCTTCCACTGTCTCCCCTGTAAAGTCTGAAACGACAAATACGTTAATAAGTTTTTTTTCTGTCGTCATATCCTAACCCCGCAACAAATCCATGATCTCTTGAGCATTTTCTTCCACAGCTCTACCCGTTACATCAAAAACTTTGCACCCAAGCTTATTCATAATTTGTTGAGCGTACTCCAATTCCCGCTTAACCCGCTCTTTATTAGCATAAGCTGACATGGCTGGATCTAGACCGAGAAGTTTCAGACGCTCTTCTCGAATCTGGATCAGTTTTTCAGGGTCTATGACAAGCCCAACTAGACGTTCTCGGGGGACAGAGTACAGTTCCTCCGGTGGGTCAACTTCCGGTATCAAAGGGACATTCGCCACCCTATACCCCCGATTTGCAATATACATAGATAAAGGAGTTTTCCCCGTACGTGACACTCCTAGAATTACAAGTTCCGCTAGAGGAAGAGCGGAAGGATTTCGCCCATCGTCACATTGAATAGCAAATTCTACAGCTTTAACGCGTCGAAAATATTCTTCATCCATGCGACGATTAAGGCCGGGATATCCCACTGGAGATTCTTCCAATCTAATCTCGAGCAGCTCTAAAATAGGGCCGAGCAGATCAACAAAAGGGACCCCCAGCTTTTGAGCTCTAAGGGCCATATATCTTCGAAGCTCTCTATTTACTAGAGTACAAACAATGACCGGACGAGCTAACGCTGCCTTTTGTAATATGTCTTTTGCTTTTTCTTCCGAATCCACGTCTCGAAACCGCGTAACTTGACTAAAAGCAGATTCAAACTGACTCATCGCCGCATGAGCAACATGCTCAGCAGTCTCCCCTGTAGAATCCGAAACAATAAAAAGAGACAAAGAACTCACTTCCTACCTCCTAGCATTTGAGGGTCCCCAAATCGCCTACTTTTCTGAAAAGCTTATTGCAACAGGAAAGAAGCGCAAGACGATTTCGGCGTACGGATATGTCTTCATCCATAATCAATACGTCATCGAAGAAAGAAGTAATGCAGGGCGACAGCTTTGCAAGAAGAACCATAAGCTCATCCCAATCATATCGAGACAAGGTTTTTTCCACATGTTCCGTCGTTTCCCTTATTTCGTCGAAAAGTCTTCCTTCTGCCTCTTTCTGGAAGAACGCTGGAGAAACTTCTGTGGAAATATCCGCCACTTCAGCTTTTGAGAGAATATTTCTTACCCTTACTGCGGCTGTTATGAGCTCTTCAAACCACGACTCCGCCTTAACTTTGTCGAGAGCACCTAAAAGACGCAACACTTGCAGAGGTTGCTTCCCAATAACTGATATAGCTAGTGAAACAATATCATGATCGAAACCTTTTTCTTTAAGCTGCACATGGAGGCGCTGCTCGTAAAAACTCCAGACTTGATCCAAAATGTCCGAAGATACATCTGCCACTTCTCCAGCCTTACGGAAAAGATCCTGCATATCCACATCTAACTCAGTTCCCCATATAATTTCATTAATACATCGAGCCGCTCGCCGTAAAGCATAGGGATCCTGGGAACCTGTAGGTTGCAAACCTGCCTTATGACAGCTTACAATGATGTATCCTCGCTCTGCAAGACCCAGAATAGCTCCTACGCTATCGGAAGGAACTTTATCTCCGGCAAAGCCAGGAAGATATTGCTCATAAATTCCCAGAGCTACTCGCTGTGGTTCGCCATTCCGAAGGGCATATTCTCTTCCCATAACCCCCTGAAGCTCAGGAAATTCGTAAACCATATTTGTAAGAAGATCGCTTTTGGAGAGAGAAGCCGCACGTTCCACTAATTTTTCAATATCTGAAAGGCCTAAGACATGACAGAGATTCACAGCCAATTTTTGGGTTGCTTTCACTTTATCGTATAAGGAACCAATTTTCTCTTGGTAAAGGATGTTCTTAAGTTCATCTATTCGAGCAGCAAGAGGCTTCTTTAAATCTTCTTTCCAGAAAAAAGCCGCATCTTCTAAACGAGCCCTTAAAACTCGTTCATTTCCCTCTCGAACAACCCCCATATTCGTCGCTCTGTTGTTGCTCACTCCTACAAAGCAAGGCATAAGTTTCCCAGATTCGCTTCGTACCGGGAAATATTTCTGATGTTTCTTCATGCTAGTGGTCAACACTTCTTCAGGGATTTCGAGATATTTCTTATCGAAGGTTCCATAGAACGGGACAGGGTACTCGACCAAGTAAAGATTCTCTTCAACAAGTTCAGGATCTAATTCTACTTTCCCGCCCATTTCCTTCTCTAGAGCTGTGATGCCAGAGATCATTTTCTGTCGGCGTTTCTCCTGATCCACAATAACGTAGTTATCATAAAGCCTCTCCATAAACTCGGCAGCATCATCTATATCGAGATTTCGGGCCCCCATAAAGCGATGACCTCGCGTTGTCCTACCACTTTCTATATCCCCATAAACAAAAGGGACCACTTCTACGTCTAGGAGTGCGACAATCCAACGAATTGGCCTTGCAAACTTAATAGATGAATCCACCCAATACATGTTTTTAGGGAAAACCAATTTACGAATTATAGCCGGGAGTATCTCAGGAAAAAGATCTCGCACAGGATTGCCCACTTCAGATACGACAGCAAAGGCATAACGAACTCCATCCACTTCTTTAGGGACAAGATTTTCATAGCCAACGCCTTTGCTTTTAGCAAACCCCAAAGCAGCTTTTGTGGGGTTTCCATTCGCATCAAAAGCAGAATCCCATGTGGGACCTTTATATGTCATAACTTTATCTTCCTGTTTCTCTTCCACATCCCGTATGACGAGGGCAATCCTTCTCGGCGTTCCATAAGCCGCGACTCTGCCATGTATAATTCTGGCAGCTACCATTTCTTCTTCTGCATAACGAACAATATTCGATAAAGCCTCTGGAAGAAAACGAGACGGGATCTCCTCTGTTCCTATTTCAAGCAATAAATTTTTATACGCCATGGACAACGTCACCTCTTCCTGGGCTATCTGGGAAATTTATCCATAAAAGGATAGCCCATTTCTTTCCTTCGTTCCACGTAACTTGCACAACAACGACTCGCTAAGTTGCGAATTCTCGAGATATAACCAGTTCGCTCGGTAACACTAATGGCATTTCTGGCATCAAGGAGATTAAATGTATGAGAACATTTCAAGACATAATCATATGCTGGTAACGCATATCCCGTTTCAAGGATATGGAGAGCCTCTGCTTCGTACATATTAAAAAGGGTGAAGAGCATATCCGTGTCAGCTATTTCAAAGTTGTAGTGAGAGTACTCCACCTCACCTTGGTGGTGAACATTCCCGTAAGATACATCATTGTTCCAAGATAAATCATAAACATTTTCTACTTTCTGAACAAACATGGCAATTCGTTCAATACCATAAGTAATCTCAGAAGGAACAAGTTCCATATCAATTCCGCCTACTTGCTGAAAATAAGTAAACTGTGTTACTTCCATACCATCAAGCCAAACTTCCCATCCCAAACCCCAGGCCCCCACTGTGGGAGATTCCCAATCATCTTCCACAAATCGAATATCATGATCTTGAGGGTCAATGCCTATGGCCGCAAGACTATCTAAATATATTTCCTGTATACTTGCCGGCGCCGGTTGAAGTATAACCTGATATTGATAATAATGCTGGAGACGGTTAGGGTTCTCCCCATATCTACCATCTGCTGGCCTTCTTGAAGGTTCTACATATGCCACACGCCAAGGCTCCGGTCCTAAAACACGCAATGCCGTTGCGGGATTCATGGTTCCGGCACCTACTTCTATATCGTAAGGCTGTTGGATAATGCATCCTTGTTCCGCCCAAAATCGTTCAAGACGAAAAATAATCTCTTGAAAATTCACTAAAAAGCCCTCCCTCGTTTCGATTTAACGACTCCTATCGAGAATCAGTTTTAAACGGTCGGATTGAGCTCGCCAAAACTCGGCATCAAAGCCAGTACGACCAGTTATTTGAGAAAAAAAAAGAATGAAACGACGACGATCCATTAGAGCCGCCGCTTCCAACATAAGCCGTTCCTGTTTTGACAGGATAAGACCGTGAAGGTCATTATAACAAGACGAACACAAGAACCCTGTTTCTGACCATTGCACCTCAGAAGTCAAAGGGGTGCCACACTTCTCACAACTATGAAGATCTGGAGCCTCCCCTCGAGAATGAAGCCAGCGCCATAAAAAACGCCAAGAAAGGGGGAGAGGATCCCCTCCTTCGCACAAGGTACGCATAGACCAGTAAAAAAGAGCTAAAACATTGTCTTCTGCTATGCCTAAGCATGTATAACGAATAATAAGCTTATCCCATTCAAGGGCTACTAAAAGGAGATGAGGGTCTAAACGAAGTTTCCACATGTCATCTTTAATGTCTATGGACTTGAGATATAGCCTTTTAGGCCCCTTATAGAGATCAAACACACTCCAGCAAAGAGGTTCTGTACCTCCGCCAAAACGAACCCTGCCCCGAGCTGAACCTGGCGCCTGAATCCATATTGGGCCGATCCCTTTAAGCAGAAGGTACAAAGACATATTCCCTTCGGCATCTAGATTGCGTCGAAGAACAACTCCAGAACTGCGGACTGGCCCTTGAGACAAAAAATCCACGATGATTCTATCACCTTCCAATATATCCCATTCTCCGGAGTTCACTTTCGGACTGACGCCACCCCGGCCTGACTTTTACCCACAAATCCAAAAAAACTTTATGGCCCAGCATATTCTCTATATCAATACGGGCTCGCCGTCCAATTTCTTTTATTTTACGCCCTTTTTCACCAATAAGGATAGCTTTCTGCCCTTCGCGTTCTACTACAAGATTTGCTCGTATATAGAGAGTCTTTCGATCAGGATACTCATCTGGGCTTTTATATTCTTCAATCTCTACCGCCACCGAGTGAGGAACTTCTTCCTGAGTGAGGCGCAAAACTTTCTCTCTAATAATTTCACCCGCCAAAAAACGCTCAGGTTGATCCGTTATAGATTCTTCATCATACCAAGGGCAACCTTCTGGGAGCTTCTCTTTTAAAGATGCTATCAACCTCTCCAAGTTGTAGCCCGTCTTCGCTGAAACTCCTATAGTTGCAACAAAAGATAGGTATTGGCTGTAAAGGGAAATAACCTGTGGAACACGATCCTTTCCTCCTCGTATTCCATCTATTTTATTGACCACTAAAATGATAGGAGTAGACGTGGATTGAAGAATATTTATAATTCTTTCGTCCTCCACAGAAATATTGCTATCACTGGCCTCCACTACGTAAAGGATTAGATCCGCATTTTCCAACGCTCGTTCTGCTGCGGCAACTATAGCTTCACCTAGTTTATGTCTAGGCTTATGGATCCCCGGCGTATCTGTAAAAATAACCTGCAATCCAGGAGCATTGTAAAAACCTCGTACTTGGTTCCTCGTAGTCTGGGGCTTTTGAGAAACAATGGAGACCTTAAAAGAAAGCAGCGCATTCATTAAGGAAGATTTCCCCACATTAGGACGCCCCACCAGTGGGACAATCCCAAATTTAAAATCCTTAAACTCATCTATCATTTATCTTTAAATTCCTTCCTGCTGAAAGCATGTGGAAGCAACATACGAAGAGGAAGAATCTCCCAACCTTTTTCCCCATCTTCCACCAAAACGAGTAGATCTGGATTAAATTCCCATAAAACCTGTCGGCATGCACCACAGGGGTAACAAGGTTCTCCCTCTTTTCCCACTATGGCAATAACCAAAGGATCTTTTAACCCAGAAACTACCATATTCCCTATAGTATTTCGCTCGGCACACACAGTAAGGCCAAGAGATGCATTCTCTACATTACAACCTGTTACCACTTCATCATCTACACTGAGAAGTGCTGCACCCACAGGAAAGTGGGAATAGGGACTATAGGATCGAAGCTGAGCATTGCGAGCCGCCTGTAGCAAAAATTCAGGGGTCACATTATGAGAAGGCCACGGGATCGCAAAATCATTATTCTTCATCTTCTTCATCTCGAAGCACCTCATGAAATCGTAAAAGTTTAATTCGATGATCCTCCACATCGAGAACTTCTATCTCCCATTTCCCATACTGGAAAATAGTTCCTTTTTCAGGAAAGCCTCCAGAGAGAGAGAGAACCAGACCCGCTACACTTTCTGCATCTTCCGACTCGAAAGTGTCACCGATAATCTCGCTTAAATCCTCTAAACTTACATTACCTTGTACCAAATAGTTCCCACCAGTTTCGCTGAGAACCGGTGATGTTTCAGAGTCATATTCGTCTTGTATTTCTCCTACGATTTCTTCCAAAAGGTCTTCAAGTGTTACGAGACCTGCTGTACCACCATATTCATCAACAACGATAGCCATGTGGACATGTCTGCTTTTCATAATGTTGAAAACTTCCACTATGCGCATGGTCTCTGGCACAAAAAGAGCTTCTCGCTGAAGTTTAGAAACAACGACCTCCACGTCACCTGACGCGAGATAAGGTATTGTATCTTTCACATAGAGTATCCCCACTATATCATCAAGACTTTCGTCATATACAGGGACTCTGGAGTGTCCGTGCTCCTGAAAAATCGTAACTGAATCTCTAATAGTTGCATCGCTGGCTATAGCATTCATATCCGTTCTCGGAATCATAATTTCATAAACTCGTGTCTCTTCAAAGGAAATAATCCCGTGGATCATTTTCCGCTCAACAGCTTCAAGAGCCCCCGAAGCCTCTCCGATGTTAACCATTTGCTCAATTTCCTCTCTGGTCACAAAGGTATGCTGCGCCTTAAGATCTACTCCGACAAGGATTCCGAGAAAACGAACAAATTGGTTCATTGTCCAGATAAAAGGGGCAAAAAGGAAACCTAAAAAACGAAGGATGGGCAGGGTTATAATCAAGATTGGCTCAGACCTGACTATAGCAATGCTTTTAGGTAATATCTCCCCGAATACAACAATCACAATTGTCATAATAATAACGGCCCAAAAGACACTCTTATGCCCGAAGAGAAGAATGGCAAGAGATGTAGCTACTGCGCTCGCAGCTATGTTAACCAAATTATTTGAAACAAGAGTAATAGTAAGGGCTCGTTGAACATCGCCAACAAGCCACTGTAAAAACCTCCGTTGATAGGGATGACGTTCCTGTAAAGCTAGTAACTTTCCTCTTCCTGATGATGTTATGGCCGTCTCCGCGCTACTAAAAAAAGCAGAGAGCAGCAATAGGAAAAAAAGAAACATAAATATCCGTATTACAGAGACAGGAATATCCACTATCGAGTCACCTCTCCACCAAGCGAGGGGGATTGATGTGACTTTTTCTCATCTAAAAGCCATTCTTTGCAAATCGCAGACTGGAAAAGCCACATTTTCTGCTGCTTCTCCTCCGTATCGTGGTCCATTCCCAATAAGTGGAGGAAACCATGAGCAACCATAAGGTAGAGTTCTTCTACGTAAGACGTTCCATTCTGATGAGCGTTTTCCCTCACTACATCTTCACAAATCAAAATATCGCCCAAAGGCAAAACATCCCAATCGCTAGGGGGAAGAAAAACTCCATCCTGATCCTCCCACATAGGAAAAGAAAGGACATCTGTAGGCTCATCAATCCCTCGATATGTATAATTTTTCTCCTTCATATCTGGAGCTGAAACAAAAGCTATAGACACTTCCGCTTCCTGATCGGTAAATTTGCCTGGAAACAAACGTTCAACAATTACCCCTAACACATCTTCCCTGCCCTCTAATTTATTGAGGGCGTTGGTACTTTCAGACTCTCCATCATCGAGACTCTCAAAAGATAAATGAACCTTCACGTGTTACTCCTCCTGTTTTTTTAAAGTTGCCCCCTCTTCTTCAGAGGATGGCTCTTCTTTGATCTCTTTTACTTTTCGGCCATGATACATAGATTGTAGAGCGTAGACAAGGGCTTCTCTAATTGTAGCCAATTCTTTCATAGTAAAGTCTACATCATCAAGCTGCCCTTCCGAAACTTTCGCCTCTACAACACCAGAAATTACTTTTTCTAAATCTTGTATCCCCGTAATATTCTTCCGATCAGCACGAACAGCCGCCTCCACCGAGTCGGCTAACATCAATAGTCCCGTTTCTCGACAAGAGGGACGGGGGCCAGGATAGCAAAACTGCTCTCGGGGAAGTGTCTCACCCAAAGCGATGGACTTCCTATGGAAATAAGCTAGACAGGTAGTTCCATGATGTTCGGCTATAAACTGACGCAGCTTCGCCGGTAAATGATACTCTTGAGCAATCTCCAACCCTTCTCGAACATGCGCGATGATAACAAGAGCAGAAAGAGAAGGGGTCAATTCATCATGAACATTTTCTCCCTCCATCTGATTTTCCACAAAAAAGTGAGGACGACGCAACTTCCCTATATCATGGTAATATGCTCCAGCACGTATCAAATAGGTATTCATACCAAGACGATCCGCAGCTGCTTCTGCAAGAGTTCCCACCATAAGAGAGTGATGATACGTTCCCGGCGCCTCTATTTGTAGTTTTTTTAAAAGAGGCTGGGTTGGGTATGAGAGCTCCATGAGCCGGAGAGGGGACATAATATCAAAGAAATTTTCCCACACAGGTAAAAAGGCAATGACAACAACGCCCCAAAAAGCTTCGCCTAAACAAGCATATAAAAAAACCTGCCATGAAAGATCCATAGCCATGCCCCATCGAACTACCATTCCTCCCAACACTGGGAAAAAACCGGCAACGACAAGCTGACGCCAAAGATGGCTTCGAGAATGAACATCTCTAAAAAAGAAGCGCCCTGTTACAGCCGCAACAAGTCCCATAGAGGCTACTAGCAAAATTTCAGACGTCGAAAAAGCTGCAGTAAGCACAGAAGCAACGATAGAAGCTCCGAAAACGACTTGGAAAGCAGGGATAAAGGGTAATACAAGATAAATCCATCCAGTCAAAACAACAATAGCTACACCTCGAGCCCCTAAAAGACTTGAGATATACTCTGCAAACCAATATCCTCCCACTATACAGGCCACAAAAACTTCATTTAGGTCAAAAGATCGTCTACTCCCAGAAGCAAAATCTGGAAGATGCACCCAGAAAGGCCAACAAAAAATCAGCAAGAGAGACAGTATTAATATTTTCCATGGGAACCGTTGTTGAAGATATCCTTGTGAGAGCAATATACGCGCAAGCTGCGGAGTAATAACATTCCCTTTTTCCACAATCACATCGCCAACTTTTATAAATTGCTCCACCGGTTTGAGCCCTGCTGTAAAATCTTTTCTTAAGCTCTGAGTTAAATCTTTATCAAGCCGCACCGCTGGTTTGAGTATTTCCTCCAGAAGTTGATAGATAAGATTATTTTCAGCCATAGGCAAATCTAAAGCTTCTATTTTTTCCCAAATCAACTCTGCCGTCGGTGCAGCAACACCACGGGCCCAGTCCCCTTCTGCCAAAAGCTCCTGGCCTATTTTAAAAGTGGATCGCAACACTATAGTTTTTTTTCGCTCTGAAAGTTGTGCTAAAAGGTCCTTAAGAGCAGCAGGGATCATGGCCATTTGAAGGTCTCCTTGTTCCAAGGCCTCTAAACGACTCTTCATCCCCCTGACTACAGAGGAATCCTTCACAAAAACTCCAGCTATGGTATCTTCCACTTTGGAGCGAAGCAACTGTGTTTTCTCTTCGTCAATATATCCCATAGGAGCTATGGCAAAATATGTACGAGGCGACGGCTTGCCTAAGAGAAAACCGGATCGTCCTGTGTCAAAAAACCATCGAACAAAAAGCAGAAAGCAAGCAAAACAAACAAGCAAAACTACTGATGTAAAACGATAGAATCCATTTCCCACCAGTAGTTTCGCCTTCGTTTTTTTAAACTTGCGAGAAAGTTTAAGGTTGTTGACGACGTTGTTCATATTCTTCATAAGCTTTGACTACCCGTTGCACAATTTCATGGCGCACAACGTCTTTATTTGTCAGTTCAAGAAATGCTATGCCTTCAATCCCCTCCAAAATGTCTCGGACTTCGATTAACCCGGATTTTTTCCCCGAGGGAAGATCAATCTGAGTTATATCTCCAGTCACTACTGCTTTAGACCCAAAACCTAAACGGGTCAAAAACATTTTCATCTGTTCGGGAGTTGTATTCTGCGCCTCATCCAAAATAATAAAACTATCATTTAAAGTCCGCCCCCTCATATAGGCTAAAGGAGCTATTTCTATAACATTTTTGTCAACATATCTTAGGAAACGCTCTGGAGAAAAAAGATCATAAAACGCATCGTAAAGAGGTCGAACATAGGGCTCCACTTTTTCTCGCAAATCACCTGGCAAATAGCCGAGACTCTCTCCTGCTTCCACTGCTGGACGGACCAGAACGATACGACTAATAGCTCCTGCTTTGAGCAGGGACACGGCGTGACACACCGCCAGATAGGTTTTTCCCGTTCCTGCCGGACCTATAGCAAAGACAATATCGTGAGTTCTCATGGCTTCAATATAAAGCTTTTGTCCTGCCGTTTTAGGACGCACAGGTTTGCCGCGATTCGTAGTACAGATAACATCATTGTAAAGAGAGGTAAGGTCAACCCGCCCTTCTATGGAAATCATATCCATCCCATAACGAACATCAGCAGCAAGAATTTGGTGACCTTTTTTAGCAACTTTAAGCAACTCTTCCATGTAATGATATACCGTTTCTACTACATCGTTATCTGGCCCCTGAACAGTCACCTTCTCTCCCCGTACTAAAATTCTTACAGGGAATCGTTCTTCTATCGTTTTAAAATTTTCATCGTTATTACCAGCAAAGCGCGCTAATATGTCCTGATCCGACACGATTATTGTTTCTGAAAAAGATTTTGGTTCTGATGCTTTCAAATGATTTTCACTCATATAGTTTTTTGATCCCTCTACACGGGATATCCAGCTCCATCGACAAAAGTCTCAAGACCTATATCCCTCTTCGTTTTCTTTGCATATTTCTTCATAAGGAAATCCTTCGCTACAGCTGGAAACATCACGTAAGAGACAGCATCTTCCGGCTGAAGCGCCCAAGGAGCCACAGCTTCCCTTGCTTCCTCCATCTCTGGAGCGATTTTTTCTCCGGGACGACACGTAATAGGAACCTCATCGCCAATGGCTTTCTTTTGTATCTCAAGGTCAACATCTGCTGGAGGGCGCCCGTAATAGCCGAGGAAGTAGTTCCGAACCTCTTTAGGGATGATTTTCCAGCGCTCCCCCACTAATACATTGAGAGTAGCCTGAGTTCCTACTATCTGACTCGTCGGAGTAACGAGAGGAGGATATCCCATTTCTTTCCTCACTTTCGGAACTTCCCGCAACACCTCTTGTAAACGCCCCAACGCATTTTGTTCTTTAAGCTGACTTACCAAATTCGAGTACATTCCGCCAGGAATCTGATAAATCAAGACATTTATATCTACGCCGGATAATCCCACAAAAATATCTTTATACTTTTCCTTAATAGACTTAAAGTGGTTTGCCACCGGCACTAATTTGTCCAAACTTAATCCTGTATCATATTCCCCGCCAGCCAAAGCTGCGGCAACAGATTCTGTAGGGGGTTGGCTTGTCCCCATCGAGAAGGGAGATATGGCACAATCCACTACATCTGCTCCAGCTTCGATGGCAGCCAGATACGCCATGGAAGCCATGCCGCTCGTATAGTGAGAGTGAATCTGAATGGGAAGTCCCGTCTTCTTCTTTATGGCTTTCACAAGTCTCGAAGCGTCAACAGGACTCAATAAACCAGCCATATCTTTAATACAAATAGAGTCTGCGCCCATCTCTTTCATTTGAGAAGCTAACTCAGCAAAGGCAGAAAGGGTATGAACTGGAGATAACGTAAAAGACATGGATAATTGGAGATGAGCCCCCTCTTTTTTGACCTGATCAGCAGCTATCTCCATATTCCGCAAGTCATTTAAAGCGTCAAAAACACGAATGATATCAAGGCCATTTCCTACAGCTCGTTTAACAAACTCCCTCACTGTATCATCTGCATAATGGCGGTATCCCACAACATTTTGACCTCGAAGCAGCATCTGCAACTTCGTTTTTTTGAATCTCTTCCGAAGCATTCGCAATCTTTCCCACGGATCTTCGTCTAGGAAGCGCATACATGTATCAAAGGTAGCTCCTCCCCAGACTTCCAAAGAATGGTACCCGATTTCATCCATCTGTTCAGCAATAGGAAGCATATCTTCAATCCGCATTCGGGTAGCCATAAGGGATTGGTGAGCATCACGCAAGGCGGTCTCAGTAATTCCCACCTTCTGAGCATTTAATACTTCAAGCCCTTGAACCGTGGGGTTCTTCGTACTTTTGCCGTTCTTGACAGTATTTTTTCCATTTCCATCTTTCATGACTCCACACAGCCTCCATTACAGTAATGATGAGTCGCTTGCCTCTTTGTTCTTATCCGTAGCGGAATTGGAACCTTTTACCTCACGCCAAAATCGATCCAGTTCTTCTAAATTATAATCGTTCCACTCTTTCCCTGCCTCATGAACCATATTCTCTACTTGACGGAATCGAGATTCGAACTTTTTATTAGCTCGCTGCAAGGCTACATCGGGGTTTACCCCTAGATGCCTCGAGAGATTCACTACGGCGAAGAAAAGATCTCCGATTTCTTCTTCCACACTCTCTTGACTTTCCTTAAAAGATAGGGCATCTCTCACTTCTTGAAGTTCTTCTTCCACCTTTTCTTGTAAGGGAAGCACATTTCCCTGCTCCCAATCAAACCCCACATGGGCGACCTTAGCCTGCATACGATATGCTTTAAGTAAAGGAGGTAAACTCTCTGGGATACCTGCTAAAATCGACGTGTCCTCTCGTTTCTGAATATTCTTCTCTGTCGCTTTTATCTTCTCCCAGTTAGCTAAAACATCGGCACTCCCTTCCACTTTTGTTTTTCCAAAAACATGGGGGTGCCTGCGTATGAGCTTATCACAAATTTCGGATATTACATCTTTTATATCAAAAAATCCTTCCTCCTGGGCGAGCTGAGAAATGAAAACTATTTGAAGGAGTAAGTCACCTGACTCTTCTTTTATATCGTCCACATTTTTATTCGTGATAGCATCAACTAACTCATACGCTTCCTCTACTATATGGCTCCTCAGACTCTCAAAAGATTGCTCTCGATCCCAAGGGCAGCCTTCAGGAGAGCGAAGCTGTGCCATAATATGTACCAATCGATCAAATGCTGCGTCAACAGAAGTGTTCATGCTTGTACCTCCATATCCTCTCTACGTTCAGACAAGAGAGCTTTTACGGCTTTTGATACATCTGCCATTCCTCTATACCCACCTGGTCCAATAAGACGCTGTGCGAAAAGAGCCCATCCCTTACAACTCTTCAGAAATTTACGAAGTCTTTCAGCCTTCAAGATAACGATTGTCTGCTCCAAATCCGATATGACTGAAGAAATACCTGCTCGGCTTCCGGCAATTCTGACCATTGTCATATCTATAAGGAAGGAGAGTGGATCTGGTAAAGGACCAAAACGGTCACGTACTTCTTGCCGGATGTGTTCCAATTCTAGCCAATCATTTTCTTTCAACAATCTTCTATAAAGAGTGATGCGAATATTTTCTTGCGGAATATACGCTGAAGGGATTGCCCCTGTAAGCTCGCTTTCCAAAGAAACCTCAGGGAAAATTTCTCCCCTGACCCTCGTTATTTCTTCTTCAAGCATCTTATAATAAAAACAATACCCAGTCCTCTCCTCCTGCCCATGTTGAGAGGTCCCTACTAAATCGCCTCCACCACGTATCTGCAGATCCTGTAGAGCTAACGAGTACCCTGAACCTACATCAGAAAAGGTTGAGATAGCATCAAATCGTTCCCTCGTCTCCTTTTGCAATGCGAGATGCTCTGGATAGAAAAAGTATGCAAAAGCTCCTTCTTCCCGCCTACCTACTCTTCCCCTAAGCTGATACATCTGGGCTAATCCTAATTCTTGCGCGTCATCAACTATAAGTGTATTTGCTCGAGGAATATCCAAACCACTTTCTACAATAGTAGTACAAAGCAGGATATTTATTTTCCCATTATAAAAATCGAGCATTGTCTTTTCCAACTCTTTTTCCGCCATTTGGCCATGAGCCAATGCTATGGAAGCATCAGGAAACATGCTTTTTAGTTCAGAGAATTTTTCTGAAAGACGATAGATACGATTAGAGACATAAAAAATTTGTCCCCCTCTATTCAACTCTCGTAAAATAGCACGTCTCACTGTTTCCCGCCGTCTTGGCCCCACCATCGTTACTACAGGCAAACGATTATGGGGAGGAGTCGCTATAACAGAGAAGCTTCGTAATCCTCGCAACGAGAGAGAAAGTGTGCGTGGGATAGGGGTTGCTGAAAGAGTGAGAACATCTATTCCTTCCCTCGTATTTTTTAGCTTTTCTTTGTGCATAACACCAAACCGATGTTCTTCATCTATAATCAACAAGCCAAGATTCGCAAATTCTATATCCTTTTGAAGAAGACGTTGCGTCCCAATTAATATATCTACAACTCCCTTTCGAGTATCCTCCAAAATCTTTTTCTGCTTTGATAAAGAAATAAAGCGGGATAAAACCTCCACTCGAATGGGGAACCCACTCATACGACTACGAAAAGTATAGTAGTGTTGTTGAGCTAAAATTGTTGTAGGAACAAGTACTACCACTTGCTTCCCGGCTTCTGCCGCTTTAAAAGCAGCTCGCATAGCCACTTCGGTTTTGCCGAATCCCACATCCCCTACTAAAAGTCTATCCATAGGATAGGGGCTCTCCATGTCTTCTATAATATCTTCTTCTGCCTTAAGTTGATCTGCCGTTTCTATGTAAGAAAAAGCTTCTACAAATTGACGATACATATCAGTAGATGGAGGGAAAGCAAAACCTTTTATCATTTCTCTTTTTGCATAAAGCCGAATAAGGGCTCGAACTTCCTCTCGAACTCTCTCCTTCGTTCTCTCTACAGCTTTTTTCCACCTTGTTCCTCGCAGAGAATCAAGAACTACGTCAGAAGTGGCATCTTCTGGAAGCGGCGATATTTTATAGACTTGCATAAAGGGAACAAGAAGCCTTTGATCATTGGCAAATTCAAGCACGAGAGAGTCTAAGGATTCCCCCCCAGACGTAATTTCCTCTACCCCCCTATAAATGGCTACTCCATAGTCTTCATGGACTACTAGCTGGTTCTCAGTGAGCCGTTCTTTCCATTCAGAGGGGATAGACCTCCAAGGTTTACTGCTTCTAGTAACAGTCATGCCAGCTATCTCAAAATCGGACACAACCACTATCTTTTTTCCAGAATCTATAAAACCTCTTGAGAGAGCGCCGTCTTCAAAATGAGCTATAGATTGAATTTGAGGATCATTTTTCAAGACAGTGCCGGTAGAAAAGACATAAATAGAAAAACCTTCAGTCTCCCAATATTGACAATTCCATCGAAATTTCTCTGCATCTCCTCTAAAATGAGGGCACTCTTGAACAGGTATAGGCACCTCTGACAAAGCTACAGCTGAACTTACTCTTATCTTAGGCCATTTCGAAAGGGATACAAGCAAATCAGTCCACTCTGGAAGGGGCATTGTGCGCGCCTCTTCCCTTAGATCCTCCCACAACCAACGATAGGATTCAGCTTGGTTTTCGAGTTGCATTGGTTCAAAAAGAACAACATGACATTCTTCTGGAAGAATGGCATCTATAGGAATTTCTCGAGCAGTACGTATACTATGAATGCTAACACTCTCGAGCCTCGCTGCGCTTATCTGGCTCTGCGGATGAAAGGAACGCAAACTTTCGACAGCTTCATCAAAAAACTCGATGCGTATGGGGAGAACATACGACGGATCATAAATATCTACAATAAAACCTCGAACAACAAATTGACCGGGGGCCCATACCAAATCCACTCTCTCATAGCCAGCCCCTTCAAGCCATCGGATAAGAGTACTTCGTATCTGATCACTCTTGACATTAATGGGGAAAAAATCTCTTCCTGTCAGGAAGGGGCACAGCAAACTCCCAGGAGAAGCTACCAGGACTCCTCCTTCTTTCTTCCATTGCAACAACACTTCTCCTCGCTGAAGGCGAAGAGATTGGCTTCGTACCCCCTCTACACTGAGGGGAAGCTCATAAAGAAGATGGCTCTTTTCTCCCCCCCACAAACAGTCCCAATCCGCTACAAAATCTTCCGCTTGGCGCTGATCAGGACATACAACAAGCAGAGGGACCTCCGCACCACCGAGAACCCAGGGACGAGCTCCGCCTTCTAGCGGCAAATGTACCTGGGCACCTCTTTTCCATACCCCTTCATTGAGACTCCATAAATACCCACTTTGATGACTATAGGTAGAGGAGAACATCATTATTCAATCTCATCCTTTTTCCAAACAAAAACAAAGAAGTGGCGAGACCAAGGCCCCGCCACTTCGCTACTTCTCTTCCAGCCCCTTGATGGGGTTTATGTTATCTCTAGAATTGATTTGGCTCATGGCCAATTGACTCTCTTCTGTCAGCCAGAGTTCCACTGCATTCGCAGCTTTATGAAGAAATTCTGGCAACTGTTCTCGCTCATGTGAAGGGAATGTTCCCAAAACCCACGAGACCATATCACGTCCCATCGGAACAGCTCCAACACCTAGACGAAGACGTGGTACGTCAAGAGTTCCAAGCGCACCAAGCACCGAGGCAAGGCCATTATGCCCCCCAGCCGAGCCTTTTATTCTCAACCGCAAACGGCCAAAAGGCAAGGCTACGTCATCACTAACCACCAAAACAAATTCAGGTTCGATGTGATAATAACGACATACCTGAGAAACCGCTCTGCCACTTAAATTCATATAGGTAAGGGGTTTTAAGAACAAACAATCCGTCACCCCTACTTTTCGCGGCCCCCAAAACATACCATCATACTTCAAAGAAGACTTGCCAAGAGAAAAACGTTGAATGACCTGGTCAAGCGCAAGCCACCCTATATTATGACGTGTCCAAGCATATTCTGGCCCTGGATTACCTAAACCAACGACGAGACGCAAAGGATTCTACTCCTCTTCTTCCTCCGCTTCCTTGGCCTTACCCTTAGCCACCACTTCAACTTCACCGGGAGCCACTTCTTCCTCGACTTCGGGCTCTTCTTCTATCTTGGGTAAGCCTACGGTAACTACCATATCTTCAGGGTCTACAAGCAACTCAGCACTTTCCGGAAGAGGAAGCTCTTTTAAGTAAACACCCTCGTTCAAATCAAGATTTTTCACGTTTATAACGATAGAATCAGGAATTTCCTGAGGCAAAACATCTATCTCCACCTCATATAACAGCTGCTCTACTACTCCGCCAGATTTCAAGCCAACACAAACCTCTCGTCCCTCAAGAACGATAGGAACATTAATACTAACCTTGCGGCCTCTCATGAGCTGGAAGAAATCCACATGAAGAATATCGTCATTCAGGAAGTTCTTCTGCACATCTCTCATTAAGCACATTTCCTCTTTGCCATCAGGAAGAGTTACATTAAAACGAACAGTTTCCCAATGTCCCGAACGGACGATTGCCGCAATATCCAAAGCTTTTACCTTAACAGGAACAGACTCCTTATATTCGGGGCCATAAAAAACAGCCGGAATGTATCCTGTCGGCCGAAGTTTCTTTACGGCTTCTTTCCCTTTCTCATTTCTCGCCTCGAGAACTAACTTGACCATGTCAGCCATCTACAAACATCCTCCTTCTACAAAACAAATCGCTGCTGCGAACAAATAATTAGCTGAACAAACTGCTCACAGAGCGGTCACTATGCACTCGGGCTATAGCTTCTGCAAACAATGGAGCAATGGACAACTGTGTAATTTTATCTAACTTTTTGCTTTCAGGCAACGGGATTGTATCTGTAAGAATAACCTTATCGATATCAGCTTTTTCCAATCTTTCAATAGCAGGCCCTGACAAAACGCCATGGGTAGCACACGCATACACTTTATCTGCTCCTCGCTCTTTCAAGGCAGCCGCAGCATTGCAAATAGTACCAGCAGTATCGATAATATCGTCAATAAGGATAGCTACTTTTCCCGTTACATCTCCTATGATCTCCATCACTTCACAAAGGTTGGCCACATCATGGGATCGTCGTTTATCCACAATAGCCAAGTCAGCATTGAGAGTCACTGCAAAACGACGTGCACGAACCACTCCTCCAACGTCTGGAGCTACAACTACTACTTCTTCCCTCTTTATCTCGCTGGGGAACTTCTCTTTAAAATAGTTAGCCAGAAGGGGAACGCCAGTAAGATGATCCACAGGAATATCAAAAAAGCCCTGGATCTGCCCTGCATGTAAATCAGCCGTGATTAACCGACAAGCACCGCTATGCTCCATCAGGTTAGCCACGAGTTTGGCAGATATAGGATCACGAGCCTTTGTCTTACGATCTTGACGAGCGTATCCAAAATAAGGAGTTACCACGTTAATACGATAAGCAGATGCTCTCTTCAAAGCATCTAACATAATAAAGAGTTGCATAAGATTATCATTCACCGGTTCACACGTAGGTTGAACTACAAAAACATCTGCTCCTCGAACACTTTCTTCAATCGATAGCCCTATTTCTCCATCTGAAAAGCAGTAATGTTTGGCCCGGGAAAGCTCTACCCCCAGCTCCGCGCAGATTCTTCTGGCGAACTCCGGATGGGCGGTTCCCGAAAAGATTTTTAGATCCCTGGAACTGGAACCCATCACTCCTTACCCCCTTCTTTTCTGTTGCCTTGACGGCGTACAACCCAGTCCTCTACGTTTTTCTGTCTAGCTCTAGCAACAGCCAAAGCCCCCTCGGGCACATCTTGTGTAATAACAGATCCTGCTGCCGTGAAGGAGTTGTCGCCAAGAGAGACAGGGGCTACAAGCATTGTATCGCTACCTACAAAGCATCTATTTCCTATATGCGTCGGGTTTTTGTTGGTTCCGTCATAATTACATGTTATAGTTCCTGCCCCAATATTAGTATCGCAACCAATTTGAGCATCGCCAATATAAGAAAGGTGCGGAACCTTGCTCCCAGAACCAATGGTGCTTTTCTTTATCTCAACAAACTTACCTACAAAAGCTTTTTCACCAACACAAGCATTATCTCGAATAAAAGCAAACGGGCCAATTGTAGCATGATCTTCTACACAGCTAGACTGAATTGAAACAAAGTGAATAATATCTACAAATTGACCTATTTTCGTATCGCGAAGAATTGTGTGGCTGCCAATGTAGCTCCCTTCTCCTACTTCAGTGGAACCATAAAGTTGAACAAAGGGATCTATCCAAACGTCCCCTTTAAAAGAAACCCGCGGTCCGATAAAAACAGTATCCGGACTGGGACATTTTACCCCTAACTCCATCCAATAGTGCACTATGCGTTTTCTTACAATAGCAGTAACCGCTGCTAATTGTACAGGGCTGTTGACTCCTTGAAAATCTTCTTCATTGTCGAAACAAACAGCCTCTACATGCTGTTTTTGATCTGATAGAAGTCCTACCACATCAGGAAGGTAATATTCTTTTTGCGCATTCTCATTTGCCAAAGAGTCTATATGAGAAGCCAAAGCCAAAGTATTAAAGAGGTATATCCCGCTATTGACTTCAGTTATTTTTCTTATCTCTGGAGTTGCATCTTTTTCTTCTATGATCGAAATAGCACCGTTAGTACGGGTAACTCTTCCATATCCGGCAGGATTTTTAGCGTGAAAACTGGCAAAAGTGCACAGAGAAGAAGACTCAAGATGGGTACGAACTAAAAGGGATAAGGAATCAGGCTGTAACAGAGGGGCATCGCCAGGTATAACCAGTACGTCTGAAAAAGAACTCCACCACTCTCTAGCTACTTGAACAGCATGCCCAGTTCCTAACTGCTCATGTTGCCAAATGGAACAAACGTTTGGACATGCTACAGAGAGATACGACTCCACGTTCGTACCACCATGTCCAATAACTACTGCTACGTCAGAAAGACCTGCGTTATGCACTGCCCGAAGAGGATAAAAAAGAAGGGGCTCTCCTAAAATTGGTTGCAGCACTTTGGGTAAATCACTTTTCATTCTCGTTCCTTTCCCCGCAGCGAGAATTAATACCCCTATAGAGCGATGATTAGACACGTCCCCATCCCCTTTTCTGTCGGTTAAAAAGCACAAAAGAGGGGAACCAACGGTCCCCCTTGCTGAAATCCTAAAATGGCTGGGGTGGCTGGATTCGAACCAGCGATCACGGATCCAAAGTCCGCCGCCTTGCCGTCTTGGCTACACCCCAGTATGAACGCCGGTAAATATACTAGCAGAGGTTTCTGTCATGTCAAGAACTGGTTTCAAAAGTTTCTCTTTTTTTATAAGAAAAACATTATCTTTCTTGAATGTCAATACACAAAGTTAGCTATATACTAAAAGAGAATTCTGCTCTTACCTGGGGGGACAATTATGTTTAGAGCTTTCAACTCTTTTTTAATGCCTGCAAAAACATTGCTTATTTGCAATGTTGCTTTTTTTATTCTATCACTTATTCTCGCAACTATAGGTTATCGATCTAAAGGTAAAGGGAAAATGCTTATTTCCATAGCCCTTTTCCTCTTTTTTGCGGGGCTTGCTACCACTTCTTTTTATTTATTCATCTACGTAGCAAAATGGATTGCCTGGGCTCCCCTCATCCCAGGTTTGCTTCTTCTACTTATCCTCCGCAAAAAGTGACATTGCCCCTCCTCTATTAAGATCCACATATCCCTGGTCAGTAATTTTTAATTCAGGAATGACACTAAGCGATAAAAAACTCATGGCCATAAAAGGATGGGGCAGCTTTGTTCCAAGAGAAAGAGCCCCTTTCTCCACTTCATTCAAACCATTAATAACATCTCTGGCAGAACCATCGCTCATCAGACCTCCTACTGGAAGAGGGAGATCTGCTATCGTCTTTTGTCCACGAACGGCTAGCAACCCTCCCCCCAGATAGGATAACTCGTTAAGGGCATAGCGTATGGATATATCATCCATACCAGCAGCAATATAGTTATGAGCGTCATGCGCGACAGAAGATGCAATAGCCCCCTCTTTAATACCAAGTCCCATAACAAACCCTACAAAAAAGCGATTGCTCCCACTATTTTTATCTACAACCACTATCTTCGCCAGATCTCTATTTGCATCAGCTACAATCTGCCCTTTGTGAACAGTAGGGGTCTCTATACGATGATCTGTAACTACTTGTCCTGCTTTGAGTCCCAATACCCGTATTTGAGAGGATAAAGACGATTTTACGCGAATTTCTTCAAGAGATGGGATGTGTAAAGCTCTTGACGCTAACGGATACGAATGACGTCTGGGAAATGGCACATTCAACAGGGCGGAGTTACGCACAACAAACTCTCCATTTTTCCAAACATGTATAGGCTGACAATTTTCCAAACTATCTAGTAATACCATATCTGCTTTATAGCCTGGTGCAATTGCGCCTCGATCCCATAGCCTAAAATATTGCGCTGGTGATAAGGTAACCATACGAAGAGCTGTGAGAGGAGAAAGCCCTGCTTCTATCGCAAGGCGGACCTTTTGATCCAAGTGACCACATGTTTCTATGTGGTTCGCTGTAAGATCATCACTTACAAACATGGCATGAGAGGATCGAGCTTCGTTCTCTTTGATAATAGGTAGAAGTTCTTGAAGGTTATGCTCAGTCGCTCCTTGACGAATCATAAGCCACATTCCCCTTCGCAACTTCTCTACGCCCTCTTTACAAGTAGAACTTTCGTGATCACTAGCGCATCCACTTAACAGATATGCACACAAATCCTTTCCTGTCACACCGGGAGCATGTCCACTTCGTACCTCATTCCATGATACCAAAATTTTCCCCCAAACGCTCTCTTCTCCATGAATAACTCCTGGATAATTCATCACTTCGCCTAATGACTTGCACCAGCCTTCCTCATAAGAGTTTTTAATAGCGAGTGCGTCCAATGGCTCTTTGGGGGTTTCAAAAGGAGATGCAGGCACACAAGAAGGCGCCGCAAAATAAATATCGATAGGAAGGTCACGAGATTCAAGGTACATGTATTCTAATCCCTTCATACCGCAGGTATTAGCTATTTCATGAGGATCAGCCACTACCGTTGTTGTGCCGCAAGGCAACACCATCTCGGCAAATCCAGCTGGAGTAAGCATCGTGCTTTCTATATGGCAATGCCCTTCAATAAAGCCCGGAGCTAAAACGGCCCCCTCTGCATCGACTTCCATTAAACCTTTATACCCCTTACCTACCCCCACTATGGTACCATCATATATAGCTACATCGGCTTGTTCATAATCTAAGCTGAACACATTAGCGATGCGGCTATTTTTGATTACAAGGTCGCATGGAAGCTCTCCTCGTGCCGCCGAAAGCATCTTTTGAATGTTCATTTTAAAAATCACCTCTCAAATAGTCTTCTAAAAAGCTGTTTATCTTTTGATATTTCCTTATAATAGACTATAACAACGTTAACGGTGAAAGAAGGGATAGAATATATGCGTCATCTCAAAAAAATATTCGTTATGACTTTTTCTCTCTATCTATTAGCTACCCTCTCCTCCTGTGTTGCAGCAGAAACGTTACTATACACACTTTACATACCCTGCAAAATTGGCGCTTCTGCATATGCTATAAGACCTGACGGCTCCAAAACAGACTTGGGAACCATTTCGTCCATACCAGAAACCACCCGATGGCCCAGTTACACAGCCAGCGGGTGGGGTAAGCCAGGGACAGTATGTGCTTCAGCTGTTAATGCTATACATTTACTCTGCTCCATCGAAGATGAGAAAGGCCGGACCATCAGCATTTTACCTCAGACTACTGTAGCTCCAGCGGCAGGGAAAAAAACTTTTTTTACTGTACGTTCTGATGCCGGTACAGGAATTTTCGGCGGATGGGCACCACCTGTAGGTACAAAGGTTTATGTCCGCCGCCCAGACGATAGACAGGCTCTTCTCTCTTGTGAGAATATGCCCGTAGAGGGCGATATTCTTGTTATTCCTGTGGAAGAAACAGCCTCTCTTCCGTACATCGTGGATATAGAAAATCGTCCAGGTGGTCGTATTATCGCTTGGTACTCTCAAGGACCTCAAATCGTAGCTAGAGTCATTCGTCCAATTTACGGGACCGGCCGTTTTGAAGGAACCCTCTTCCAACGAGGAAGTCGCATACGAGCTAACCATACAGGAGTCATCGATATAAGCACATCACCTCGGGGAGAAATTGGAGGGTTTCAGATCATGCCTCTCCTTCACGGTGCCTCTTCTGAAATGGCTTCTGCTTGGCAATTGACCCAATGGATGATTATTGCTTCTACGAGTCATAATACCCTAGTGGGTACGACACCTCTCTTCTCAGACGGTCTAGTCCCTGGCACGCAACTTCAAGACAAGCTTTGGGATATATGGTCCACCTATGAACGCCGGCCTCTCATTCTCTGCCGTTTAGATGGTGCCCCATGGCAATTTTTCCCTTCTGTTTCTGGTCGGCAAGATAAGGCTCTTTACAATATGACTCACATTAGAATATATTACCCTGCTACCAAAGAGCCTCTACAAAAGTAGTCTCCACAAAGAAAAGATAGGTATATAACAAAAAGGCTTCTACCTAAATACACGAGGCAGAAGCCTTTACTTTACTGCAAAAGAGCTTTATTACTCGACTGTAACGCTTTTGGCCAAATTACGAGGTTGATCGATGTCGCATCCCCGTACACGAGCCATATAATATGCAAAAATCTGCAACGGAATAACCGTCATAAAAGGAGTTAGCTCCTCTTCTGTTTGAGGCACAGAAAAAACATGATCTGATATTTCATCTACGTTTTTATCCCCCAAAGTACCTATAGTAAAAATTGGAGCCTTTCTGGCTTTCGCTTCTAAAATATTCGAAAAAGCTTTTTCATAAAGTTTATCCCGTGGAGCAATCACTACCACTGGTACATCCTTTTCAAGCAGAGCTATAGGACCATGTTTCATCTCGCCGGCAGCGTAAGCTTCAGCATGCACATATGATATTTCTTTTAACTTCAACGCCCCTTCTAACGCTATGGGGAAAGAACGGCCACGACCGAGATAGAGAAGATCCCGAGATGTTGCATATCTCTCAGCTATACGTCGAAGCTCTTCCTGTCGTTCCAGTATCCCCTCTATCTGATATGGCAATTTCTGAAGACCATCTACAAGCCTTTTCTCCTCAACTGAAGAGAGAGTCCCACGCAGTTTAGCAATATAGATAGCGAGCACGTATAGCACCGCAAGCTGCCCGGTAAACGTTTTCGTAGCTGCTACTCCTATTTCAGGGCCTGCTTTCAGCAAGAGGACATCGTCTACTTCTCGAGCCAAAGATGATCCTTGAGCATTCGTCACCGCCAAACATCGGGCTCCTCGACTTTTAGCCATCCGCTCTGCAGCAAGAGTATCCGCTGTCTCTCCAGATTGAGATACAAAAATCGCCAACGTATCTTCTCCTATAGAAAGAGGTCTGTATCGATACTCAGAAGCCACATCCACACGAATATCTAGGTCCGTAATCTCCTCAAGAAGCCTTTCCGCTACCAGTGCCGCATAAAACGAAGTACCACATGCCACGATATGGAGGCGCCTCCACTTTTGAACCGAAGAAGCGGGAACATGGAGCTCCTTGGAAAGATCCACTTTTGAATTGCAGATACGCCCCTCTAGAGAACTCCTTAAAACAGCACCCTGCTCATTGATTTCTTTAAGCATAAAGTGCGGATAGCCACATTTATCTACCATGGAAAGATCCCATTCTATACGATGGAATTCTTTTTTTATAATTGAACCAGACTCATCCCAAAAGGACACTCCCTTTGGGGAGAGACAGGCAATATCCCCGTCGTTCATATAGTACACATTTTGAGTATATGGCAGGAGAGCAGGGACATCGGAAGCACAAAAAGCCTCTCCCTCACCGTTACCCACAACGAGAGGAGAACCCTTTCTAACACAATAGATCGTATCTGGCATGTCCTTAACGAGAATAGCTAGCGCAAAAGAACCCCTTAACTGAGCTCCTAGCTCCACCAAAGCCTGAACCATATCTTTTTTACTTCCATAAATTTTAGCAAGAAGCTGGGCAACTACTTCCGTATCTGTTTCAGTTAAGAAAGAAACGCCCTCTGATTCAAGTGCTTTTCTTATTTCAATATAGTTTTCGACAATTCCATTATGTACTAAAACAATCTGCCTTTTGCAGTCGCTATGAGGATGAGCATTGACCTGAGTTACACCACCGTGGGTAGCCCAACGAGTATGGCCAATGCCAAGATGCCCACCGATACTACGGGTAGAGATAGCCTTTTCAAGCTCAGAAACCTTTCCCACCTCTTTGAGCACCTGAATATCTTTACCGTTGTTTACAGCAATTCCAGCCGAATCATACCCTCGATACTCCAAGCGCTTCATGCCATCTATAAGAATATCTGGCGCATTACGCTGCCCTACATATCCAACAATCCCACACACTGAACAGTGCACCGCCTTTCGTACAGGCACACGAAAACCATCTGTTCTTATTGTCCCGGAGATCGCTCCCCGGTTTTGTAGAACAGTTTATTGGCTTGGCTTTCAGAGCCATGGGGGCATCCGCCGAATATTCGATAATCCCCCAACCTCGTCAACTGGCCATAAAAACCAGTCCTGGCGCTACCTTCTCCCGCAATAATTTTTTATTGCCTCAGCACGTTTATTTGTTTTCGCTATTTGTACATTTCTCACCCCTTTCATAGTTTTCCACACTTTCTAACACTATTTTCCGCAGGTCTGGGTCTTTGAGAGCCATCTCCACGTTAGCCTTGAGCCAGCCCTTTTGTGTTCCACAATCAAGCCGTTGCCCTTTATACACGACACCCCATAACTGTTGTTCTTTTGCTAGCTGTCTTAATGCATCTGTAAGTTGAATTTCACCTCCTGCACCAGGTTTTGTATTCTTAAGAATGGAGAAAATTTCTGGAGCAAGAATATAACGCCCCATAATCGCCAAATTGCTCGGCGCTTTTTCAGGCGAGGGTTTCTCCACAAGATCGTGAATTTTGAAGAGGCCTTCTGACACTTTTTCTGCCTGAACAACTCCATAGCGAGCTGTCTCCTCAGAAGGAACTTCTTCCAAGGCTATAACACTTCCACCCCATTTTTCATGGACAGCAATCAACTGGGAAAGAACTGAAGGCTGGGCTACCATCACATCATCAGGAAGTATGACTCCGAAATACTCCCTGCCACAGAAAGGTTCCCCACACAGAACCGCATGCCCTAACCCTAACGGTTCAGGTTGCCTCGTATATACGACCCTAGCCATTTCAGGTATTTTTCGCACAAGACGGAGCATATCCATCTTTCCTCGTTCTTCCAATATCTTTTCTAATTCCCAAGTTCGATCAAAATAATCTTCAAGAGATCTTTTTGACCGGCTGGTTATAAGGACAACGTCTGTACACCCAGCAGCTACTGCTTCCTCTACCCCAAAAGAAATAATCGGCCGGTCTACAAGCGGTAACATTTCTTTAGGAATATCTTTTGTTGCGGGTAAAAATCGTGTCCCCAATCCCGCAACTGGGAAAAGACATTTTCTAACTGTTTGGAATTCACCCATAAGAAAAAATTTCTCCTTCCAGCCTCTATCAGACAAGAAATGCTAACAGCACTTCAACTGTATCTGATCCACTAGATCCTTTGAAACTTCTCGCATTAATTGAGGATCTTTAGCCTCCACAAGAACCCTCATGAGAGGCTCAGTCCCTGACGGTCGAATGAGGACTCTGCCCTGCCCCATCAGCTTCTGATTTGCTTCCTGAGATATATGGGATATAAAAGCTGGATCTACCGAACGACTCCTAGAAATTTCTACATTACGAAGGAGTTGGGGATAGCGATCAAACGTATCAACAAGTGAATCTATGTTTTCTCCTAATTCGCTACATGCCCTCAGGAAAATAAAGCCTGTACAAATTCCATCTCCTGTAGATGTAAACTCGCTAATTATAACGTGCCCAGACTGTTCGCCTCCAAGGCAAGAATCCCTATGTTTCATCATTTCAAGTACATAACGATCCCCTACCGGACAACGGAAAACCTGAATCCCATCCTTCTTCAAATGCTCTTCAAGAGAGAGGTTGCTCATAACTGTAGCAACAACGCCACTACCCAATTTCCTTTGAGAAGCAAGCCAGCGAGCTAAAACCCAAAGGATAATGTCTCCATCCAAAACTCGCTCTAAAGAATCGGTAAGCAAAACTCGGTCGGCATCACCATCATACGCTATTCCTACCTGAGCATTTTCCTCTTTCACTACTGAAGCAATATGGGCCATATTCATAACGCCCACTCCTTCATTAATGTTTAACCCGTCTGGAGCATCGCCAGTAAGCATCCAAGAGGAAACGCCTCTATTTTTATTGATAACATGTAAAATGTCGGAAGCCGCACCATGAGCACAATCAAAGGCGATCCGACTATCCAGGAGGGGAATAGACGAGGCAAGAGAAGCGAGCCACCGTGCATACGATTGCGCGATATCAGGACGCTCTACAACCTCCCCAATAGAAGCTCCTGTAGGACGCCAGTCATCTATAAGATTATCGCCAAGGTATTCCTCAATGGAAGCTTCAGCATCATCGCATAACTTGTGCCCATCACTGTTTAAAAACTTAATGCCGTTATATTCTGCTGGATTATGAGATGCGCTCACAACCACACCGCCTTGCGCTTTTACCTGTTTTATTGCAAAACTCACTCCAGGCGTAGGTATAACACCTAGGGACAAAACCTGCGCTCCCGCAGAAAGCATTCCTGCCACAAGAGCATTCACAAGCATATTCCCTGACCTACGGGTATCCCGTCCAATAACAATCCGGGGACGAGGAACACCCCTTTCCGTTAAATACAGCACGTAAGATCTTCCTAGACGCAATGCCATTTCTGGAGTCATGACCCCTCTGTTGGCTACATCCCTAACACCGTCTGTACCGAAAAGGCAGCGAACCTTTTTTTCACTCTCTTCCAAACCTGTTCACCTTCCCCGCTCCTCTTTTCTTACTCCACGTCCGCCCGCACTGTTACGCGAGAAGGTTCAACCTTGACAACATGAATGCTCCGTGAAGTATTTCTAACCTGTACAGGAACCATTAATTTTCTTGACACAATATTCGTTACATTCACATAGGGCTGAATAGGGAAATTCGATTCGTCTATTTTTTCCACTTCCGACGGCGTCCCCTCAATAGTAATATTCACAGCAGAAGGATCCACTTTCCACCCTGGATAGATACTATTCCCTTCCACCTCTACAGCTACATTTGTCAAAAGTTTTGAGACCGTAAAAGGCTTAAGTAATATATTTACCCGTACAGAAGATGCACCCGCATATTTTAAAGTTCCATCGTCAATAGGCTTGAGCGGCACAATCATACTTTGTTCCTGAGACAACCCTGTGATATCAATGGTCTCGGTCTCAACCTTCGGCAAAGCTTCTAATTTATTATAGGGCCCTTCAACCTCCACTTCCGAAGGCTCTACTATTATGGCCTTTACTGAGAAGTCCGAATTCGGCTCTCCTATAACTTGGACATTAACTGGAACTTTTTTCTTCGGAAGCCCTTTGGCTAGTACAGCTGTCAAGTGAACTTCCTTGGGATCTATATCAATCTGGTCTTCAAAAACTTCAGATTTGTTTACTTCCACCGGCAAAACAACATCCTCACCACTCTTTAATTGATCAAGAGTAGGGGTAATACGAACACCCTTAATTCGCGCTAAATCTTTTTCCACCCCTCGTACTGTTACATCCTTAGGTGAGATGTGGACCGATTCAAGATAAAGACCTGGAGGCAATCCATCTTTTACGACAACATCTACTGGGATCATACGATCGATATATCGTACCATCTCTATAGCTATTTGTGCTGGATTAATACCCACGACTTTAACATCTTTAGGAACTATAGCACGAACAGCAAGTCGATATTTTCCAAGGGAAAGCCCTTTTGTGTCTACCTCACAAAGAATTGCTCCTTGCTTAAGCCCATCAAGCATAGTTCGGCTACCGGACACACTTACTTCCACTTCCCGAGTTTCTGCTCTCAATATAGTTTGTTGAGGAACATTAGAAAAATCCACCGGGCAACGGAAGGTTCTAACAACTTCTCCTCCCCGATCTCCTGCTACATAGAACCAGAGAAGTATAGCTATAACCACAGAAATAATCCTCAGGAAATGAGGAGAAGTTAAGAGAACATCAATTTTTTTTGATTCTGGCGCCAACATACAACGACCTCCTTATTCCCATCCCTATTGCCACAAAGAACGAATATCTTCTTGTACCCGATCAAGGATAGATCGTTTCTCTTTCTCTTCTGCGCCAAAGTAGTGGAGAAGAAGTTTATACACTTGATTCTCTTTTAAATTTCTGGAGAGATGCCCATTAATAGCTAGAGATATCTCTCCTCGCTCTTCTGAAACCACCAAAGCTATAGCATCAGATACCTCCGACACTCCAAGAGCAGCTCTATGACGAGTCCCTATCCAACGAGAAAGATCTGTATTTTCAGTTAAAGGGAGGTAGGTCCCTGCAGATATAATCATGTCTCGATCCACAATAACAGCCCCATCATGGAGGGGGTTATCCGGCCAAAAAATAGCTATAAGAAGTTCCTGCGAAATTTCAGCATTCAATTTAACAGCCGTACTCCAGAAATCTTTCAGCCCTGTTTCTCTCTGAAGCACCATAAGTGCTCCGATTTTCTGTCCTTTAAGATACCCTAATGCACGAGTGATTTCCTGACTCAAAGCCTCAGCTCTCTTTTGAGCCCTTTTGCGTCTCCATATATTGCCTCGTCCCAATTCTTCCAACATTTTACGAAGTTCCGGTTGAAACACGATCGGGATAGCTATGATCAATACTCCTAAAACTTTCCCCAAAAACCACGACAACGTTTTCAGTTCAAAAAACCTGGCCAGAGAAGCTACGACTCCTAATATAAGCAACCCCTTCACAAGCTGCATTGCGCGGGTGCCGACCAGAAGCAATAAAAGGCGATGAATAATCACCGCTATAATAATTATGTCTAAAAGATCGTGCCAACGAAAAAAATCGAGCATCCTTTTTCCTCCACTCTCAACCTGAGATGGCAAACAAAATTACCTTATCATATGTACAGAAACATAGGGAGACGTGGTAAGAGCTAACATAGCACTATAATCGACAGAAAAATGGAGCCTGTCTCCAACATGCAGCTGTCGTTCAGATTCTTCTACATCAAGCACCATATGGTCACTGGTAGCTCCAAGAATCTCTATCCCCTTTTCCAGAGGAGCTAATCCCTCGATTTTAACATCTTGTCTTCCTACCGCAGTTATTGCTCGCAACCGCCATCCTCTATCTGTAAAAGCAGGGATCTCACCGAAAGCATTGGCCATCGCCCTGCCCTGTGGCAAACTAGGTTTGCGTTTTATTTCTATTATCTCTGTCTCAAGAACCATTGTTCCCTGATGCAAATAAGGAATTACTCTCATCCCTGAGGAATCTGTCCCTAAAAATATACCTTCGCCAATACGGAGCGAATTAACACATCGAGGCATCGTCCCATCCTCCAGCAAAGACAAGGATGAAGTTGCTCCACCAGAACAAAGCTTCATAGGATAACCCAATAGGCCTTCCAACTGCTGGGAGAGGCGCCCTAATTCCCGTAGCTTATCCGAAGAGGGTAAGATCCCTCCAAAACAGGCAAAGTTTGCTCCCACTCCCATACAGTGTACATATCGACATTTTTTAAAAGCAGCGGCTATATTCTCTAATTCATCCGGCCAAATGCCCTCCCGTAGATCCCCTAGATCAATCATCAGAAGGACTTTATAATCTTGCTTCCCATGAAAACTACATTCCTGGTCCAAGGCTCTAATTGTCTCAACCTCAGATACAACGGAACTATCGCAATATTCCACAACCTCGCTAACTTCATTTAACATCGGGGTCCGGAGCATCATAATTGGGATAGTAACACCCATTTCTTTTTTCATACGATAGACATTCTCTATACGGCTATCTGCCACGCCTTCACACCCATTTTCCAGAAGGATTCGTACAATGTCCTTCTGTGCGCATATCCCTTTCGTAACCCCATAAATGCCAATATTCCATTGGCGACACAAGGAAACTATCCTTGCCGCATTATGAGCTATTTTATCGTGATATACCATAAGGCGGGGCCAGAGGCTCATAGGAATCCCTACCTTCCCCTTAATTTACGTAAGATTGTTAAATTCCCCTCATTTCCTATTCCATTTTGGGGCGTCTCAAGAAGAGCCGGAACATGGTCCCAGCGAGGATCGTTCACTATAAAAGAAAAAGGGGAGAGCCCTAACTCTCCGTCTCCTATATGCTGGTGCCGATCTAAGTGGCTTCCCTTTACATGTTCACTATCATTTAAATGCCAGCAACCAATACGTTCAAGTCCTATTTTGCCCATAAGAGTTGCGACAAACCGCCCATATGCCTCTTCTGTTCTGAGTTCGTGTCCCGCTGCAAAGAGATGACACGTATCAAGACATACCCCCAGTTTTTCAGTATACCCTATTCTATCTAAAACAAACTGTAATTCATCAAGAGAGCTTCCAAGTATACTTCCTTGCCCCGCCATAGTTTCAAGCAAAATTCTAACTCTCATCATAGACGTAGCATGAATAACTTCTTTAAGACTTTTTGCCAGGCGTTCCAAACCATCTTCTTTGGGTGTTCCCCGCGAAGAGCCTGGATGCACCACCAGTTCTTCCACTCCGAGCATATCGCAACGTTCCACCTCTTCTATTAAAGCAACAACACTCTTAGCCCTGGTCTCATCCGGAGAGGCTAGATTGATAAGATATGATGCGTGGACAACTACTGATTGGATGGAACTATTTTTCCACGCATGGAGGAATCTCTCTGCCCGAGAAATTGAAATCGGAGCACTATGCCATTGGAGTTGATTCTTTGAAAAAATCTGGATCGCTTCACATTCTAAAGCTTCTCCTCTTTCTATGGCATGTTCTAGCCCCCCAGCAATGGAAACATGAGCACCAATTAAAGGCATGAATACATATCTCCCTTGCGTATAAAATATATAAATCGCCTAAGGATAAAGGCTGTTGCTCCCCAAATGATCCTCCCATCTGGGAGGGTATATTGAGGTGTCTCAAAAATTTTGCCATTATCGTGAAGGACCCGATAAGTCTGAGAATTATCTGGGATAGAATCAAGAGACCACAAAGCAAAGTCCGCCACTTCTCCAGGAGAAAAACGCAAGTCGCTCAATGGTGATCGACCCCGAATAACTCCCGCAACAGGATAAATGGTAAATCCACTTTTCACGGTGTGTTGAGGGCTCATTATACATACTGGTTGAACAAATTGAGGGGAGAGCCCTATCTCTTCCTCTGTTTCCCGAAGAGCTGTCTCTAAAGGACCTCTATCATTAACCTCTCGTTCTCCCCCCGGGAAACACATTTCTCCTCCATGATCTTTCAAGAAAAGAGGGCGTTCCAAGAACAACACCTGCACATCTTTCCCTTTCTTAAAGAGAGGAACGAGTACAGCACTCAAACGATCTTTATGCAGGGGAAATTCCTCCCATCTCGGGAAAGAAGCCGCCATAAAGCTATATGCTCTATTTCCCTCTGTACTTTTCATTAAGATATTTTCCTTATGCTCTCAATCGAACGCTGCCAGCATATACAACGCCTCGCACCCCATCTACTGTTACAGCCATACCGTCATGAAGGGTGGCAAGGGCATCTGCTGCACTCACCACACAAGGTATGCCAAGTTCAAGAGCTACGATAGCTGCATGACTGGTAAGCCCTCCCTGTTCCGTTATAATAGCAGCGGCTTTCCCCATAGCTGGAACAAAATCTTTATCTGTTTGCTCTACCACAAGAATATCCCCTTGTCGCATTTTTTGATTCGCTTCTTCCGCCGAGCGGGCTGTCCGGACAAATCCATACGCTTCTTTCTTAAGAAGAGAGAGCCCCTTCACCAAAATGTGGCCCACTGTATGGACCTGTAACATATTGGTAGTGCCAGGAATGCCCATGGGGACTCCAGCTGTAACTACAACCAAGTCTCCTTCCTTGACAAATCCCCCTTCAAGAGCAGCAGACAGAGCATTATCCACAGCTTGCCCCTGATCATTGATTTCCCCTACCAAAAGAGGTTCCACTCCCCAATATAAAGAAAGCTCACGCCATGTTCGCAAAACGGGAGTCGCTCCCACAATAATACAGGGAGGACGGTGCTTGCTCACCATTTGAGCAGAACTTCCACTTCGGGTCAAAGAGAGAATAGCGGCGGCCCTCATCTCCCGAGCCACTTCTACAGAGGCTCCGCTCACAGCATCAGGAACTCCTGCGCTAAGCTGCTCTCGATGTAAAGGGTGTTGCCATAAATCCAAATCTTTTTCTACTCTGGATACAATACGATACATGGTTTCCACAGAAGGGAGAGGATATGCCCCTTTCGCAGTCTCCCCCGACAACATAACAGCATCTGCCCCATCTAGAACTGCATTTGCAACATCGCTGGCTTCTGCTCGAGTAGGGCGTGGGTTTCTAATCATAGAATCAAGCATTTGCGTAGCCACAATGACAGCTTTCCCGCGAGATTGACAGAGATCTATAATCTCCTTCTGAACTAAAGGAACTTCTTCTGTAGGAATTTCGACTCCAAGATCTCCCCTAGCTATCATAACTCCATCTACTACATCTAAAATTTCGTGAATAGAGTCTACAGCCTGGCGGGTCTCTATCTTAGCAATGATTTTCATCACGCCGCCAGCTTCTTCTATAACCCGCCGAACATCCATAATATCCTTCTGGTTTTTAACAAAGGAAACTGCAATATATTCTAATTTATTCTCTAATCCCCAATGTATATCGGCCTTATCCTTATCCGATAGAGCAGGTAGAGATATCTTAGCTCCAGGAATATTAACCCCTTTCCTTTCTCCAAGCTCTCCACCTACAATAACCTTGCAATGGACATCAAGCCCAGAGATTCTCTGAACCCTGAGATGAAGAGTTCCATCATCTATAAAAATATCTTGACCTGGAGTAACTTCTTCTGACAAAGCTGGATAATAAACGGTTACTTCGTTTTCATTACCGTCTACCTCTCTGGTGGTCAGGATTATATCTTGACCTTTTTTCAAAAAGGCAGAACCCCCACGAAGAGTTCCGGTCCTAATCTCCGGTCCTTTCGTATCTAGAAGCGTTGCTATAGGGCGTCCCCTGTCTCTTTCCACTTTCCGGATAAGATCAAGTCGTGCTTTATGCTCTTCATAAGAGCCATGGCTGAAGTTAAATCGAGCGACATTCATACCCGCTTCCGCCATAGCGTAAAGCATTTCATAACTAGAGCAAGCCGGTCCAATAGTACAGACAATTTTAACTTTTTTCATCCTTCAGACCCCTTTCACAATACAGCGCTTCTCTTCCAATTTTAACAGCACACTTTATAAGCTTCTTCCGACAGAAGGGGAGCAAAGCCCTTTTCTTTTACACTAGGACCGTCCACTTTTACTCCATCTAAAAGAATTACAGCACTACCAACCCCATTCCGGACTTCAAGAAGTACTGGAGAGTGACCCGGAAAACTTTTGAGGGACCGGAAGAAACCTTTTAACGCATCCATGGGGAAAAGAGATGCTTCAAGAACAATACGAACATAGGGAGACACGTTCTGCTGAGCTTCCTGAAGAGAAACAACATCTCGAGCTATAACACTGTTTTCTCCCCGCTCGTTAAGAGTTCCACGAATAATGCAAATATTTCCAGCCTCTATATTCCCTTTTATGGAAGCCCATGTTTTAGGAAAACAAATAACCTCCACCTTTGACTCTGCATCTTCTAATTCCAAGATTCCCATAGGATCTCCCTTTCGGGTATATTTTTCCTGAACAGAGAGGATCATCCCACCTATCTGTGGACACTGATTCCTCCCTCTCCAATATTTCAAATCGCTGATCCGACACGTACAGTATCGGGAAACTAAAGGTTCATATTGAGCAAAAGGATGCCCTGATATATAGAGTCCCACAACTTCTTTTTCCATATCTAGCCGTTCATAGATGCTGAATTCTTCTATATCCGGAAGTTCTGGCTCGACTTCTACTCCATCCTCACAATCGTCAAAGAGACTGAGAAGGGAACACTGATTCTTTTCTTCATTTTGTCTTTGAGCCAAAGAAATGAAATCAGGCAAAGCTTCCAGCAACTGATGTCTATTCTGAGAAAGATCATCAAAAGCTCCGGCTTTAATGAGGTTCTCAATAACTGACTTATTGACCGTTCTTAAATCCACACGACAGACAAAATCCCATAAAGAGGAAAAAGCCTTACCGCTATCTCGTGCTTTTAATATAGCCTCTACCGCAGTATGACCCGCTTTAGCCACAGCTCCCAGACCAAAACGGACCACTTCTCCTACAGCGGTAAATGATTCCATGGACGAATTAACGTCTGGGGGAAGGACTTCTATGCCCGAATTGCGAACTTCACGGACGTAGCTTGCCATAACATCTTTCTTTGAACCAATCTGGCTTGATAGATAGGCGGCCATAAACTCAGACCGATAGTTACATTTTAAATACGCCGTTTGGTAGCTGATCAAAGCATAGGCAGCGCTATGAGATTTATTAAAACCATACCCGGCAAACTCTTGAATAATATCGAAAATTTCTTCGGATTTTTTCTTGGCCACTCCATGTTGGGCACAGCCCTCCACAAATTTTATCCGTTGCTGCTCCATAACCTCTACTTTTTTCTTCCCCATAGCGCGCCTTAAAAGGTCGGCCTCACCGAGAGTGTATCCTGCTAACTTAGCTGCACACTGCATAACCTGCTCCTGGTAAAGGATAACTCCATATGTTTCTTTTAGCACCTCAGATAAGGCTGGGTGAAGATACTCTACAGAAGCCCGGCCATGCTTTCGTTCTACATATTGGTCTACCATGCCACTACCTAACGGGCCCGGACGATAGAGCGCCAATACTGCTATCAGGTCTTCAAAACAGTCCGGCTTCATCTTTCGAAGAAGCTGACGCATTCCTGTAGATTCAAGCTGAAAGACCCCAAGAGTGTCGCCTCTTTGCAACATGGAATATGTCTCGGAATCATTGAGAGGGATACGGTTCAGATCTGGCGCTGGTTTCCCATTGAGGCGGATATTTTCCACTGCTTCCTCAAGAACAGACAGGGTTTTCAATCCTAAAAAATCCATCTTTACAAGCCCCAGCTTTTCTATGGGCTCCATGGGATATTGGGTAACTATCTGATCATCACCAATTTTGCGAACTGGGACAAGATCAGTAATAGGCATTGGCGTAATAACAACTCCAGCGGCATGTTGTGAGCAGTGGCGAGCAAGTCCTTCTATTTTAGAGGCACTATCAAGTAACCTCTTCACCGCTAAATCGCTATGAACAACTTCTTGAAGATCTGAACTCTGTTCCAGGGCTTCTGGTATGGATTTAACGCCTTCCGGTATAAGTTTGGCTATTTTATCTACATCGCCATAAGGCATGCCAAGCGCTCTTCCAACGTCTCGAACAGCCGCCTTGCTTTTCATTCGGTCAAATGTAATGATCTGTGAAACTCTGTCCGCTCCATATTTTTGCACAATGTAGTGCAGCAATTCTTCTCGGCCTTTATCAGATACGTCAGTATCAATATCGGGCATACTGATTCGTTCGGGGTTTAAAAAGCGTTCGAAGAGGAGGTTATATTTTAAAGGATCCAATTCCGTAATCCTCAAGCAATAAGCTACAAGAGAACCAGCAGCAGACCCTCGGCCTGGGCCTATAGGAATGGCAAGATTCTTTGCTGCCCTTATAATTCCAGCAACAATAAGAAAATATCCTGCAAATC
Organism: Aminobacterium mobile DSM 12262; assembly: GCF_000526395.1. Lineage (NCBI taxonomy): Bacteria > Thermotogati > Synergistota > Synergistia > Synergistales > Aminobacteriaceae > Aminobacterium > Aminobacterium mobile. The sequence continues at coordinate 46,997 of NZ_JAFZ01000002.1, forward strand.
CCATTTTTTTAATGATTGAAAGCTCGTATTTAAGTCGTTCACTATATTCTTCGGGAACTAGGTTCGTGCTAAGGCGCTCTTTTAAACCGGCCCATGCTTCTTTTTCCAAGTTAGATTCAAGGGTTTCACCCTCAGGAAGGTCAAAGCTTGGCAGTTTGTAATCTCGAGTTCCTAATTCAAAACGTACAGAACATCGCTCTGCAATAGCTACCGTGTTATCCAGTGCGTCAGGAAGATCTCCACCGAGCAGCCTCTCCATCTCTTCTGGCGAGCGAAGATAGAAATCATTAGTGGAGAAACTCATCCGATCTTGATCGTTTATAGTTGCGTTCGTCTGAACACATAAGAGAATCTCATGCCAATCATAATCTTCCTCATTTAAATAGTGAGCATCATTAGTAGCCACTAAATTAAAGCCATTTTTCCGCGCCATCTCTACTAAAGCTCTATTTATGACGGCCTGCTCAGGAATTCGGTTATACATAATCTCAAGAAAGAAATTGTCAGCTCCCATAATATCTCGATACATTTCTGCTCGACTTAGCGCTTCTTTTTCTTTCCCTTCCAAGATCAGTTGAGGAATTTCACCTGCAATACAAGCCGAAGACGCTATAATTCCGCTACTGTAACGGGAGAGAAGATCGTGGTCGATTCTTGGCTTGTAGTAAAATCCATCTGTATTGGCGATGGAAACCAATTTAACTAAATTATCGTACCCCTGCTGGTTTTCTGCCAAGAGGAGGAGGTGGAAATTCTTGCCCTTCCTCTCTCTGGACGTATGTCCATCAGGATCTACGTACACTTCGCAGCCAATAATAGGTTTTATTCCAGCAGCTAAACACTTATCATAAAATTCAACGGCACCATACATCGTTCCATGGTCAGTGAGAGCTACTGCTGGCATGCCCCAGGAAGCAACCTTTTCTGCTAGTTCTCCGCAACGAATGGCACCGTCAAGAAGGCTATACTCGCTATGAACATGTAAATGTACAAAGGGGCGTGTCATTCCTCTGTCAATCCTCCATCCAACTCATCTGCTTCTTCCTTCCTTACCCAAAGAACCTCTCCTCCTCCTAATCGAAGAACCGCCTCCACTAATCCCGAAAAAACTGTTTGTTCCTCTAACGGATCGTCATCCTGCTCAGGTAGTTCCTGAGAAGGCGAAGGAGGCATTGGAACATCGTCAAAAGGGAGTTGGGGAATGGACTCTCTTCCATCAAAAAAAGGACCTATTGGTACATTATCGATTTTTTCTTCGTTTGTCCCTTCACGTTTTATAATTTTTTCCCCACATATAAAAGATAAAGACAAATGCCCATTGAAGATTTCATCTATCAATCGTTGCAATAGGAAAGAATTTCTCTCTATTGTGAGCAACTCAAAAAGATAAGTGCACTGTTCCGGCAAAGAGATATGTATCTCCTCATTCATAAAAGCAACAGATGCAGGTATCAATGCACTATGAAGGTGGATCTCGCTATCTAAGAGTCTTGTCAGTACTTCTTCCCATTTATTTTCCAACTCGCAATCGCACGGAACTTCTGGCGAAACCTTTGCTACAGAGGTTTCTTCTACAAGAGAAACAACTAATGCTTCCTCTTTTGCTGGAATATTGGGAGCTACTGACATTGTAAAAGAAGCTGAAGGGAGAGGAGCTTCCTCGTTTAATCCCTTTAAAATGTCGTTTTTTGTTGTTTTTTTCTCTTCCGACACCATAGTTGTATTATGGGAGATAGTGCCTAGAGACATTAACTTATTCAAGAAAAGCCCAGACAACACATCGGTCCGCATCCCCATCCGTACTTGCGGAAGAACCCCCACACAAAAATCCATGAGAGACAGCAGCTCTTCCGGGCTCCAACAACGAGCTTCTTTTTGGAGAAACTCTGTTTCAGCAGAAGCTCCCTCTATTATTTTTAAAGCTCCTTTTCCCCACATTGCAGTAATCCATAAATCTCGAAAAACAACGAAAAGATCTTCCACCACTTTAAATGGAGAAGCCCCTCTCCTGAACATATTTTGTAGATCCGCCAAGACATCAGGGCCACCGTCATGAAGACGAGAAATCCACCTCTCTAATTCAGGGCGACTTCCTCCTCCCAGGAGATGATCTACAGCTTCCATTGTCATTTCTTCCCCTGTCAAAGCCATGACTTGTTCAAGTAGAGAAAGCGCATCTCGCAAGGCCCCATCAGATTGTCGTGCTATTTCCCAAAGAGCTTCTTCCTCTGCTAGACGACCTTCTTTAACCGCAACTTCTTTAAGATGCTTCTCAATATCCCCTGTGGCAATTTTTCTAAAAGGAATATGCTGGCATCGAGAACGAATAGTAATAGGGACTTTGTAAGGCTCCGTTGTAGCTAGAATAAAAACCACATGGGAAGGGGGTTCCTCTAACGTTTTCAACAACGCATTAAAAGCCGAGAGAGAGAGCATATGAACTTCGTCAATGATATACACTTTGTAAGAAGATGCAAAAGGGGACAAGGAAACATGAGTTTTAAGCTCTCGGATTTCATCTACGCTATTATTAGAGGCGCCATCAATTTCTATCACATCTAAGCTTTCGCCTCTATTTATAGCCTCACAACTGGAGCAGCTATTGCAAGGTTCTGCTCCTTCTCCTCGCGAAGTACAATTAAGGGATTTGGCAAGAAGACGCGCTAAAGTGGTTTTACCACATCCTCTTGGTCCCGAGAAAAGGTATGCATGACTTACAACCCTTTCCTCTAATGCTCGAGTTATAACATGAACAGCAGCTACCTGACCAACTATCTGATTAAATTGTGTTGGCCTGTAACGACGATAAAGTGACACGGACATATAAAGCTCCCCTTTCGAGGATATAAAACTATCTATGTTATTCTATCACCTAAAGGATTCGGGGGAAAAACAACAGAATCGCAAAAATTTAATGCAGGTAATCTGCGATAGGGTGAGCGTTTTTTGCTTTTAATAGAATTTCAACTAAATTAGAACGAAAAAGCTCCAAAGATTCTACTCCCTCTGGTAACGGTTCAGACGCAATGATCATATTCCCAATTCGCAATCCCTTGTTATGCGTCTCTGGCAACTCAATAACTTGCAATTCATAAGGTGGCAATTCCATTTGAAACGATATATCAAGTTTTTGCTTTGCTTCCAGGAAAAAATCTTTTACTTCCGGGCAAGCTGGGCCACTCCATACTTGGAATTCATCGACAAGCAACGCCATCCTTCCACGTTGCTCCTGAGTAGTGACGACAAGCTTATGAAGAGCCTTCTTACGTTCAAGAGGCCAACCATTCTTTCGAATTTCCTGCGTAAGATATGCAACTCGTTCTTCAACGTAAGGGTGATCCATAAAAATCCCTGGATCTACATATGGATGGCGTAATTGCTCTTCCGCCAATCCTTCCATAACTGTTAACATGGCTGCTGACGGATATCCTGCCTTTACGAGAGCTTGCAATCCTTCTACATCTGCTTCGCGCTCTAAATCTCGGCTATAAGAGTTTGTTATAGCTATCTGGGCCATGCTCGCTAAAAGAGAAGGTGCGGCTTGACCGCCAGTGGCAATAATAAGGGCAAGAGCAATAACAGAGATACGTTGAGAACGAGCCATTTGCACCATAACATGGCTACGGTCCGCATGTATCATTTCATGGGCAAGAATAGCTGCAATTTCGGCATCGCTATGTAAAAAATCAAGAATACCGGTAGTCATATAAATAGTTCCGCCAGGGAGACTAAAGGCATTCACCGAATTTTCCTGGATAATGCGAACATCATAGGGAAGAGAACGGGTCATATGAAATTTAAGCTTTTCTAAAATCATGGACAAACGAGCAGTTTTAGCAGGATCTGAAATCCTTTCCCAACGCTTCTCCACTTCAACTGCTACCTTCTGCCCCAATTTAATCTCTTTCTCCATATTTTCCGCTGCAAACGTTCTTACAGAGAGAGAAAAGATTAAAAACAGAGCCGCACTAAGAATTCCAATCCTATTTTTCATACATTGCCTTTCCTCACAAAGCTCCGCCAGATTTCATGTAGCCATGAAAAGCTGCTTTCCCCTTGTTCAGGCGCCCCATTTCCTTTCGCAATTCTGAAATGTGTTCCTCCAATAGCGCTTGCACATGCTCTTCTTTTGCTAAGACAGAAGTTACTAGCTCTCGAATTTGAACGATGAGATGTGAAAGAGAAAGGAAGCCTTGCGACTCCATATGGTGCTCTACAGCAGACCAAAAAACAGGCCCTTCACGCCCTTCCGTCACGCCTAACCCTAACGCAACCTGCTCCCATTGTTCCTGAAGAAGTTGTTGCTTAGAAATCACACCTTGTTTCTGCTGAAGAATCTCCAGAAGCTTCGCCATATCTCCTTTTTGAACACAATCCAACTCTTCATCAACATATTCTTCTAGTTGACGATAAAGGGAGATTTCTGACGACAGCAACTCGACAAGTCTGGATTCGAGATTATCCGGCAACATTAAACCCCCCAGCTGTAAGCCCTGGACTGGGCTTGTTTTCAACAGAAGCTGCTTCACTGCGTTCAGTCACTATCTTCTCAATCGCCTGCTCCCATGTATCTCGCAGCTCTTCTAACATTCCCCGAACGAGGGAGATAATATCGGGGGCTTTTTTCATATTACCCTCTATTAATTGACGATACATAAAGTCATATAAAGACAGCAAATTCTCCGCTATTTCTCCGCCTTTATCTACATCTAACGTTATAGTAAGCTCCCTCACAACCTCTTGAGCCCTGAGAACACAAGAATTTGCTTCCTCTAGTTCCCCTTTGCTCAACGCTAACTCTGCCGCTCTACAGTTTTTGATCCCAATATCATATGTAATAAGGAGAAGCTGCTCTTTAGAGGCAGTTTGAATTTGCGTTACTAGATATTGATTAATCTGAGCGTTTCGGCTGTTATTCATGACCATTATAAACTCCTCCCCTCATTTTATATTTGTCGGCTGTTTGGAGGAAAGGGTTTATCCTTTTTACTCTTGATTTATTCTTGAGGTTCTTCTCTCATGATGTATTCTATGAGATGAGCCCTACTTACAAAACCTAAGAGAGACCCATCCTTCCTCACTACTGGAGCCATTTTAAGTCCTTTTTGTATAAGAGAAAGGGCGACATGAAGATCTGAATCATCTTCAGAAAAAGCGATGACCTTTCGAGTCATATATTTCCCTACAAATTCGTTCCCTTTTTGACGGAGTTTTTCGCTCAATTGGTTAAAATCCGGAATAAAAGCTGCTCCTGACAAATAATCACAATACCCTGGCAAAGAAGCTTTAATAATATCTTTCTCACTAATAAATCCAACCAGAATTCCTGTCTCGTCAACAACTGGCAAACCTGTGAGATTGTGTTGAGACAGAACTTCAATGGCCTCTCGCAATGTAGTATTTTCAGTTACAGAGGTAAGATCTCTATCCATAAGTTCCCCGATTCGCATAGCATTTGCCTCCCTATTCAAGACGCTCTAGTTGAACGCGTGGCATCAATGCCTCAATAGCCTCTCGACTTGTAAAACCTTTTTCTACATGCATAGCATCTTCCCATGCACATGCCATGGCGAATCGAATGCGATCCTCTACAGCCATCCTTTCTTCCCCTCCAACTATAAGACCTGTTATAAGAGCATCAGCTGTCGCAAAGAGAGAGAGAATAGAACGACGATCGGACACTGCTAAATATATACCCTGAGGTGTAAAAAACACGTCTCCATAGACATGATACGATGTAACTGCCCATTCCACCCCTTGGTCATGAAGTTTCGAAACAACCTCTATTATATTGTCTAGAGAGGTAAGGGATATTCCCGACATTCTTGACATAAAACGATGATCAATTTTTGCTATTGTAGGTCCAGCCTCAAGGGCTGACTGTAGGGAAGGACCAGCGGCATCTACTATGGTTGGGATATTAAACTCTTTCGCCATGCGGATGAGAACCCCATAAACGTCTTGAGGAATACCAGGAGGTAAGGATCCCCCTAAAACGAGGAGTCGAGTCCGTTGAAGCATCCTCTCGAAATTTCGAAGGAAACGATCATAAGCTTCTTCAGGAATATAAGGGCCGGGTTCGGATAAGCCTGTTTCTACATGTCCCGTTTCATCAATAATATAAACATTTGTACGAGTCTCACCCTTGACGTGCACAAAATTCGTAGTGAGCCTCTCTCGTCGCAATGCATCTCGTATATAAGCACCATTAAAACCAGCAAGGAATCCCATAGCGGCTGACTCGTATCCAAGTTGTCCTAACATCATGGAAACGTTAATCCCCTTGCCGCCGGGGGTTCTAATAGCATTTCGGGAACGGAACCATCCGCCAGGTCGAAACTCCGAAACGACAAACTCCTCATCTACAGCGGGATTCAGCGTAACCGTAACTATCATTCTTTTCTCCCCCCATGAGATAAAAGGGAAGGCAGATAGACCCACCTTCCCTTTACTAAGGACAAGAGGCTATTTCAGGAGTTCAGAGATTTCAGAAACGGAAGAAACAACCTTCTTAGAAGCAACGACTCCTTTTTTCAGTTCTACGACTACGGGCATCTTCTCCAATGCTAGTTTCCCTACCATTCTGGCATTGCGGTATCCGTCTATCAGGGCAACCTTTTTCCCTGTCTTTTTACTCATTTCTTCCACTTCATTGGAGAGCCGGACCTGTGTTTCATCAATGCTCGAATAGAAGAAAGCCACCACTCTTTCAGGGTCCAAAAGAGTAGATCGAAGGTGAACCTGCTCATTAATATATGCAGATGCAGTCATGGCCGCAACAGCACCATCAGCAGCAGCAGTAACTACCTGTCGGAGCCCCTTATCTCGAACGTCTCCGGCAGCAAAGATACCCTCTACAGAAGTCTCCATGTTGTCGTTGGTTACAATCCAACCGCCTTTTTTGGCCTCTACGAGTCCACGAATACACTCATCGTGAGGAGCCTGGCCTACAAAAACGAAAACCCCTGCTACGGGAAGATCAGAAATTTTACCTGTCTTCACGTTCTTCAGCACTAGATTTTCAACCATGCCATCGCCTTCGATTTTTTCAACAACACTGTTCCAAATAGGCTCTATTTTAGGATTAGCCAAGGTTCTGGCAATAGCAGCTCTATCCGCTCTGAACTCGTCACGGCGATGGATAATGTAAACCTTAGACGCAAAAGTGGTAAGATAATTTGCTTCCTCTACCGCCGTATTTCCACCACCTACAACAGCTATAACCTGATCTTCAAAGAAGGCTCCGTCGCAAACGGCACAATAGCTGACACCAGCCCCAATGCGCTCTGCCTCCCCCTCACAGCCCAGCCGACGGAAATAAGCACCTGTAGCAAAAATAACCGCCTCGGCTTCTATTTCTCCTTTATCTGTTACTACCACTTTAGCTCCATCGCGAACCTCGATCTTCTGAACTTCGGCATCTCGGAACTCTGTGTTAAATTTCTCAGCATGTTCACGGAACATATTTCCAAGCTCCTGCCCGGAAGCATGAACAACTCCTGGCCAGTTCTCAATTTCCGCTGTGATATTAATCTGACCACCGGCAACTCCTTTTTCGATAAGAAGCACATCAAGCCCAGCCCTACGACCATAAATAGCGGAAGTCAAACCAGCAGGGCCAGCTCCGATGATCACGAGCTCTCTTTTTTCCATACCAACATCTCCTCCTCAGCTCTATCCTGAAATGGAATAAATAATATATGATCCCCATAGATCACCTGGGTCATTATACACGACACCAAACAGCGATGCGATAGAGACCATTATGGTCCTTCTTTAAGTGAGAAAAACGGAGATGATCTACCGACAAAGAGGCCAAATGTTCTGCTTGTTGATCATCCCCTACCTCTACAATTACAAATCCTCCACGTTTAAGCCATTGAGGCGCTATGGCTAACAACATATAATAGAAAGAAAGTCCGTCAATACCGCCATCCAGAGCATTTCTCGGCTCATATCGGGACACTTCTTCCATAAGATTACCTATTATGGCAGTTGGGATATAAGGTGGATTACTAATAACTATATCCAAACTCCCTTCAGAGATAGGAATATCTTCTGGTATTTGAGTATGCCATAAAAGACATCGATGAAGGACGTGATAATTACGTAAATTTCTCCAAGCCCAAAAGAGGGCTTGCGGGCTTACATCTGCAGCTATCCCCCGAGAATCGGGGCGTTCCAGAAGGATAGTAGCGGCAATACAGCCACTCCCTGTCCCCCAATCTAAAAAGCAACCTCCAGAAAAAAGACTCAAAGCTTCTTCCACAAGAAGCTCTGTTTCTGGCCGTGGAATAAGACATCCCGCACCTACTAAAAAATTCCGCCCCCAAAACCCCTCATATCCCATTATATACTGCAATGGCTCATGTTGGAGTCTCCTATCCACCATAGATTCTAATAGGAACCCCTCTTCTTCTGAAATAAATATCTCCCGTTCACAGGCAAGGAGCTCTCCTCTGGTTATTTTTTTCAAAGAACAAAGAATCCATTCTGCCTCGTTAAGCGGATTGGGGAAGCCTGCTTCTTGTAAAATCGCAACAATACTCTCTTTTGTTTGTTCAAGAGAGCAACCTATGAAAGATTTATGCACTTTCAAGTCTTTTCAGCTTCTCCGTTTGATCCGCCATTGTGAGAGCATCAATCATTTCGTATATATCCCCATCAAGATACTGATCCAGCTTGTATAAAGTTAAACCAATTCTATGATCTGTAATACGGTTTTGCGGAAAGTTATATGTTCTAATCCGTTCTGATCGATCTCCCGATCCAATCTGGTCGCGACGCTCTTCCGCAAGCTCTTCCGACTGTTTCTCTTCTTCCATATCATACAATTTGGCTCGCAGATATGCCATGGCTTTAGCTCTGTTTTTAATTTGAGAGCGCTCATCCTGGCATGTCACAACAATTCCCGTAGGCAGGTGAGTGATACGAACAGCTGAATCTGTCATATTAACATGCTGACCACCCGCTCCACTTGAACGATATGTATCTATCTTCAAATCTTCTGTGCGAATCTCTACATCTACAGCCTCAACTTCCGGCAACACGGCTACGGTAGCTGTTGAAGTATGAATGCGCCCCCCAGCCTCTGTAACCGGCACTCTCTGTACTCGATGAACGCCTCTATCAAATTTCAATTTACTATAAGCGCCATGTCCATCTATTCTAAATATAATTTCTTTAAGGCCACCAATACCCGTTTCATTCGATTGGATAACCTCTATTTTCCATCCCTCTCGCTCACAGAAACGGCTGTACATTCGGAAAAGATCTGCCGCAAAAAGGGCTGCTTCTTCTCCCCCTGCTCCTCCCCGTATTTCCATAATAACGCTCTTCTCATCGTTAGGATCCACAGGCAATAACAACACATGAAGCTCTTTCTGTATTTCTTCAAGAAGAGCTTCTTTCTCTTTTATTTCTTCTTTAGCCAAGTCCTCCATCTCCGCATCACCTGAATGAAGCAGTGACTTAGCCCCTTCTATATCCTCTTGAACCTTCTTATACTCTCGATACTTCAAAACAGATGGCTCCAAATGAGCATGTTTTCGGGCTAACTGCTGTATCTCTTTAAGATTAGCGGCTATCGCCGGAATTGCCATCTGGCGTTCTAGTTCTACATATGCTTGCTCTAACTCTTCAAGTTTATTCTCCAAATTCATTATTTCTTTCACCTCCGGAATAATCATCAAACACCCTGCCAAGAGCCTCTTCAAGCGCTGCTATCGCTACTTCTACCTGTTCGCGAGACGGCTCCCGTGTCGTGAGATACTGAAAAGACAAAGCAGGCCACAAGATGATCTTCCCAAACGTTTTTACAGAAGAAGCTGCCCGAATGATCTCATAAGAAAGCCCCACAACTACTGGTAACAACAAAATTCTCATGAAAATCTTCCAGAAAAGACTTCCATGCCCTGCTATTGAAAAAACTATAATACTCACTATCACTACAATCAAGAGAAAAGATGTGCCACACCGAGGGTGAATTCTGGAACAGGACATAACATTATCCGGCGTCATGGGAAACCCAGATTCGAAAGCATTAATAGTTTTATGTTCAGCCCCATGATAACGAAAAACTTGCCGGATGTCCTCCCACATCCCAATCGCCGCTACATAGGCTACAAAAAATCCCCCCCGAACAAACCCCTCAATAATATTGCGCACGACTGAAGATAAATTCCACGCCTCGCTCGTCCAATGAGCAAACCACACAGGAAGGGCAACGAAAAAAACAATCACTGCAGCCAGGGCTACTAAAATCGACCCAGCAAATTCCAACGGGGTAATAGTATCATCTTCGCCTAACGCTATTTGAGCTGATCGATTTAAAGCTCGTATCCCTATCTTCAACATCTCAAACATAACAACGAGCCCTCGAAGAATAGGCAATTTCCAAGGGAAGAGTGCTGATCGCGCCACAGCGTCCCAATGCTCTCTCGCAATAGAGCCATCATGCTGACGAACAGCAAGCCCCCACATTTTGGGGCCACGCATGAGGACTCCCTCTATAACCGCCTGTCCCCCTACTGGCATTCGAGAATCTTTCCCGGAAAGAGACGGGCGGGAATCCTTTTCAGAATGCAACTGTTTATTCCTCCTCGAGAAGTTCCTCCACGGAACGGAAAGGTTTTCCACATGGGCGTGCTTCTCCGCACACCCCATTGACAACACAGGAAGGTCCAGCAAGAGCAAAAATAACGGGAGATACTTGACGAACCTCTATAAGCATTTTCCTTGCCAGCTCTTGGATTTCCCACTGGGCACGACGGCAAAGTCGCAGAGAGAAGAAATGTAAAAGCTCTCTGGCATTCATAGTCATTACCAAACTGGTAGTCCACCCATGGGGTAAAATATATCGCGCATCTTCTTTCGGCACACCCCGCTTTAGAAGTGCCAAATAGGTATTATGCGCACTTTCTACCTGATGGACAAACAGATCGGTCGCTTCTTTATCTGCTGCTACAGTTGGTGGAAGGACCACATCAGGTTCAACCATAGAGACATAACGCTGACTTCTTTGGCTGTAACTAGCAATGCGATGGCGAACCAGCTGATGGCTCGTCACTCGACTTATTCCGTCTAAAGAGAATGTAAAAGAAGCATGCTCCAAGGGCGAGAGATGTCCGCTTTTTCGAAGATGTGTAATAAGAGATACTACAGAATCTGAATTTTGCTCCTCCATTATGGAAGAGGCTGGAACAGCGCTATAACAGAGACGGGCCGCTGCTGCCACAATACGATCAGGATCAGGAGTGTGCCCGAGCAAAATTACCTGACACGCCATACATTCATCAACTCCTGTCATGTAAAAAAGGGGAGCAGTGCTCCCCCTTACTACTCCTCGTTTCCTTCTTCTCGCTGACCGTAATTAATTCCTTCGTACTTCCTGCGGAACCTCTCAAGACGACCAGCTTCGGAAGCAACACGGCTTCCTCTTTTACCTGTGTAAAAAGGATGACACTCAGAACATACCCCAACTCTGATTTCAGAAGCTGTAGATCTAGTTTCAAAGGTATTTCCACAAGCGCAGGTAACCTTACATTCCTTATATTCAGGGTGAATATCTTTTTTCATCTATGTTGCACCTCCAAAAACATTTCTCTACATGAACAAATACGAACTTTACCATAGGAAATAAAGACATGCAAGCAGAGATTTAAATATGCATCACTCCAAGCCCACATCGTTCATGATGAGCCACTGCATGATAAGCAGTATCTCCCATAACTGCAACAGCAATCCATCGATCGTTACGAACTATCGCGATCTTCGCTCCCACACTGGCTTCAAGCATCCCTACAGTAATAAAGCCCTCCAGAGCTTCCACTGCTGCGTGCATAAGAGCATGCATTTCGTTTCTGGATTTTTCAACCACCCCTGCATTTAATGACGCTCCGACTAAAGCCCTTGTAACTTTTTGTGGCAAATCCCCTGCCAATCCCCCCACTTCTGTAGCAACAGATCGCCAACCATATTGTGCCAGCTCTTTCTTGAGACTGTTTTCTGATTCCGGAGTAGTAGTAGAAGCTAGTAATAAAGCCGCACGGCCAACCTGATTCTCATCGTTCAGATGTACGTGAATATTCAATTCCAAATCGATATTCTCAACAGGAGTACAAATATCCATTTCCGTAACATCCCCCCCTACCATATTTCCCCCCGCAACCCCTCCCTCTCCTGTCATTAATTCTTCCTGATTATTAAATATCTTTTTCCACAACATCCCCAACATCTCCCCTCTCAGGTACTTTTATTACTATAGCATATTTGGTACGCTCTTCGTCTAAATCTATGTTTGGCAAGAATTAATTCAGTTTTAGATATAAAAAGCAGTCAATTCTTGATACTCTTTCAGAAGAGCCGTATACTTGTAAGGAAAAATGTAAAAGGAGGTGTTATTCAAAACTTTCTTTAAAGCGTTTATCCTTATCAGATTCAAAGCGGAAGGAGCCGAAAAAACTCTTTGAGGGGGAATGTGTAAAATGACAAGAAGAACACTAATATTGGTAACTGTATTTTGTCTTTTGTTGACAGTCTTCGCTGGCGCCGCTTCAGCGAAGACCTTTGTTTCCATCGCTACTGGTGGAACAGGCGGTACTTATTATCCTTTAGGCGGTGGTATAGCGGATATTCTCACTCGGCATCTTGGTGATGTTCAGGTAACATCCGAAACAGGAAACGCATCTGTGGCTAATATTAACCTTCTTGGCACTCATCAAATTGAGATGGTCTTCGCTCAAAACGATATCGCTTATTGGGCTGCAAAGGGAATGGGCCCTTTCAAAAAAGGTGCATATGACAATATTCGAGTCGTGGCCTCTCTCTATCCCGAACATGTACACTGCATTACCCTGAAAGGCAGCGGAGTAAAAGATATTATGGACCTGAAAGGGAAAAGAGTTTCTGTTGGCGCCCCTGGCTCTGGTGTACAGGGCGACGTTTCTGCTATCCTGAATGTAGCTGATATAAAATATAGCGACATGCAAACTGATTTTCTAGATTTCAACATTACAACTCAACGATTTAAAGATGGACAGCTTGACGTAGGTTTTGTCGTTGCCGGTTATCCCACAACCTCAATAATGGATTTGGCTACCACACATGATGTAGACCTTGTAGAATTCAATGATAATTTTACAGATAAACTCGTTAAGGAATTCCCGTACTTTGTGAAAAGTGTTATTCCAGCTGGTACCTACCAGGGAATAGACAGAGATATTAAAACTCCAGCTGTTATGGCCCTTTTAGTCTGTGATGCAGACCTTCCTGAGGAATTAATCTACCGCGTTACTAAAGCTCTCTGGGATAATATTGACGAGTTACGTCCCGTACACGCAAAAGCTCAGTTGATCACCCTGGACACTGCTCTTGATGGCGTTTCTGTCCCTCTACATCCTGGCGCAGCAAAGTATTACAAAGAAGTAGGGATGAAACTGCCCACCTTTTAACTAAAAATAGCTCCAATATAAAAGAAATGGAGACTGTCTCGTTGAAGGACAGTCTCCATTTCTTCTCTTTTTATATGTATTTAAAGTGACATCATATAATCAATAATTTTACCTACCCAGACAGATGGATCTTCGCAAAGAGTGTAGCCACGGACCCAACTCTTCTGGCCTCCACCCCGTACCTTTAATTCAGAGGTATCCCGCAGGAAAAGGCGGAAATCTACCTCTACTTTTTCACCTGCCCCTAAGAAAAACTGGCTGCCCCCTTTCCCGTGGTCATAAAGGAGAAATAAACACGTGATATCGGGCCGTTCTTTTAACAGGCGACTTACTGCTGAAGAAGCAACCTCTTCTGGAATTCCAGATACGTCATACCAAAAAAGTGACACTCCTCCTACCCTCTCTTCCTTCCATGGGAAAGCCACAAAATCTCTTAGTCTGTCCATCTTCTTAACAAAAGCTTTATTCTCCTCTTGCAGATGTCTATATACGTCCTGTAATTTATCTAAAGGACAGCCAATTTCTCGTAACAACATTCTCGCAGCTCGGCTTTCTCTTTTTAAAACATCCTCTACATGAACAGAAAATCGAAATTCCCATTCAGGAGAGTGACCTCTGAACCCCTCTATCACAACTCCCCCTATTTCAGATGTTTTTGTAACGTGAGTGCCAGAACATGCAATCGTGTCAAAATCTGGAATTGTCACAATTCTGATAGTTTCCTCATCTGAGATTCTTTCCCAATTTGCCTTTAATTCTTTCATATTCATGGCCTCTTGAGGGGATAGGAAAGAAATATTTACAGGGAGATTCTGTTTGATGACAAGGTTTGCCTCGTCCTCCGCTCGGAAAAGCATCTCCCAAGAAAGTTCACCGGGGTAGCGAAGATACACTGTTGAGAACTCCGCCCCAATAGCCACTTTGTAAATATGCAAATCAGGCCATGCCCGTTCCAAAGCCCGGGAAAGCACGTGCTCCCCAGAGTGCATGCGAGAAAAAAGCCACTGACGCTCCATATCTACCTCCACGTCTACAGGGACACCCTCTTTCAGCTCGCCATGCCGGACTTTAATAAGCAGTATCATTTCTTTCCCATCTTTTACACAATCAAGGACAGTGGCTTCAAAATTATTTTCGCCATAAAGATGTCCAGTATCTCCAGGCTGTCCCCCACCCGCTATATGAAAAGGATTTGGCTCTATTACAACTTTTGCTTCCTTTTTAGCATAGCTTACAATTTTCTTTAAGAAAACGTGCTGTTTCAAAAAGTTCACCTCCCGACAAATAGCCCTACAAATGTCAGTATTCCTGAAAGTAAAAGTCCTACAAAAAGCGGCTCTACTGAATGGGAAAAAAGAGGGGTCATAAGGGCAGCACCTAACCCAGCAATGGCAGATAGAAAAGCCCAGAAAGGAGACAACGCTCCAGGGTAAAGGAGAGCCACAATGAGAGGCAAAAAAGTACCTACTCCCCGTAAACTCATGCTCAAATAGCTCCAATTTAAAATGAGGTCGCCTCTAAAAACAATTCCCAGACAGGCTGCACTAACGACAATAACAGCAACTGTTGCACGACTTAAAAGGAGTCCCTTCGCTCCCTTCATCCTTTGTGAAATATACGATATATTGTTAAGGAAATCTTGTACTAAATTAGTGGCGACGCCAAAAGAGAGACCTGCTGCAGCTCCGACAACTGTAATAAAAATCCCAGCTAAAAAAACGCCTCCAACAACAGGTGGGAAATGAAGACGAATAAAGATGGGCAACGCGTGAGCTGGGTCTATACTACCTCCAATACTTCGCATATAGAGGCCAATGTAAACCCCCATCAAACCTAAAGGTGGAATTAATACGCCGGCAAGCAATGCCCCTCTACGAGCTACTTGAGGATCAGATGCAGCAAAAATTCCCTGGAGATAAATTTGCGTGCAAAAAACACCGACAATCGTGGAAAAAAAGGCACCAATCCCCTTCGAAATCCCTGCGCCGAAAAAATTGAAAAAGGGAGACGAAGGCATGCTCTTTATCAGGCAAAGAGGCGTAGCACCTTGAATAAAAATCAAAGCTGCTGACGATCCCAAAGTAAGAAAAAGCATTATGATCTTCACCTTGCCAATAAGGCTATAGCTCTTTAATCCCCCGAGATAGAGAAAGCCTAAAACAAAAAATACCACTATCATCGATGAAACAAATGGAGATAAAGGGAGGATACTCTGCAGCAAGGCGACTCCAGAAAGAAACTGGGCAACAATAGCAATATAAGTGCCTAAGGAAGATGCAATCATGGAAACAATGCTTACAGACATTCCGTAGTTTTTCTTCAAAAAACCTGGGATTGTCGTTACATTTGCCTCACGCAGGCGGGAAGCGAAGCCTAGACCAAGGATAATACATCCTACACCGCCTCCAAGTGTAAACCACCAAGCAGAAAGACCATATTTGTAGGCCATTTGAACTGTACCTACAGTAGAAGCTCCTCCCATTAAGGCCCCCATAATCACCCCTACAACTCCTGAAACACCCGCTTTTTTCCCAGCCACTGTATAATCTGAAACATTCCCTACTTTTTTAGAAACTGCAATCCCAAGACCTAAAACAGAAAAGACCAGCAATGCAGCAGAAAAAGTTAAGACGTTCAAATCATCAGATCCTTTCAATAACATACAATAAAAAGAGCCGAGTTGCCTTCTCGACAACCCGGCTCTATATTTACAATGGCGTGCCTGTGGGGATTCGAACCCCAGACCCTTGGCTCCGGAGGCCAATACTCTATCCGCTGAGCTACAGGCACATAATGAACGCCGAGAATATTACCACGTACCAGGTAATCGCGCAACTTCCACGTATCAGATCGTTCTTTATTGTATGCAAATACATATCTATTTTTTAAAGGTGATAATGGTTACCCCATACCCGCCTTCGCCAGGTCCCCCCAGTCGATAATTTTCTACATAACTAAGATGGGCACAAAGGGTATGTACTTCCCGACGTAAAATTCCTTCTCCTCGGCCATGGATAATTTCCACGCTCCCGTACCCCGCTCTCATGGCCTGGTCCAAATACTTTTCCACGAGGGGCATTGCTTCATCTACAGTCATGCCACGAACCATAAGGGAGTTTGGTACTCCTTCCGGCCTTACTATCTTCGGGGAAGGAGGCAACATGGCTTCCCTCGCTGGTTTAGAGGCACGAGTTAAAGTGCTTATAGGAACTTCCATGCGAATGGCCCCTGCCAAAACCTCAGCTTTTTTCCCTTTTAGAGTAACAATTGTACCAGTAATATCTGTTCCTGATATTTTTACTGTATCCCCAACTTCGGGATGAAACCCTTCACTTTTCATCTTTAAAAGCGCCCTCTTCTCCTCTCTTTTCTCCAGCTCTTTTCTCTTCTCCCTAATTTTTTCTCGTTTAGGGTGCAATGCTCGTTGCACAGCAGACTTGGCCGATTCATCAAGAGCCCGAAGCATACGTCGCGACTCTTCTTCAGCTGCGACCAATATAGAAGTAGCCTTTTGTTCAGCCTGCGAAAGAATTTGTTCCTTCTGTCGCTCAAAACAAGCTTCTTTTTCCTGAAATTTTTCCCGTCGTACCGCAAGCTCCTGTCGGGCTTTCTCTATCTGTTTCTGTTCGGTGTCCAAATGAGCTTTTCGTTCTTGTAGATCTGTTATAATATCTTCCACCGAAACTTCTTGTTCTTTAAGAGCCAATCGAGCTTTCGCAAGGACATCGACAGGCATACCATACCGTTCAGCAATATATAAGGCGTTACTTCGACCGGGAATACCCATTAACAAGCGGTAGGTGGGAGCGAGAGTCTCAGCATCAAACTCCATACTAGCCGTTTCTACATATTGCGTCGTTAAAGCATATCTTTTAATAGGGTTGTGGTGAGTCGTCGCCAGGGTTACACACTTCTTTTCTCGCATTGTGTCAAGTAATGCTACTCCTAAAGCTGCCCCTTCCTGAGGATCAGTCCCAGCCCCCAACTCATCAAGCAACACAAGAGAATGACTATCAGCTTCCTCGATAATATGGATTATATTTTTTAAATGGGAACTAAAGGTCGATAAGTTTTGTTCAATACTCTGTTCATCGCCAATATCAGCATATACGGCATTGAGGTTCCCCACAAAAGAACCTTCCTCGGCAGGTATGGGCAACCCGCACCATGCAAGAATAGTACCAACGCCTACAGCCTTTAAAGTCACTGTTTTCCCACCTGTATTAGGGCCAGTAACTACTAATATGCGAAAATCCCGACCGCATTCTATAGAAAGAGGAACGCCATGCTCGCCTAAAAGGGGGTGGAGCAATGAATGGAAAGCAAAAAGAGGTTTCTCGGCCAATAAGGGTAACTTCCATTTTTTTTTGTCCATAACAGTTGTTACAGCATAAAGTAAATCTATTTGGCCAAGAACCTTCTCTGCATCTAAAATAGCCCGCTCACGTGAAAGAACCTGGGCTGTGATCTCGCTAAGAATTCTTCGCTTCTCTTCTTCTTCGTCTCGAAGAAGAAGAACGAGGCGGCTGTTCAGATCCGCCATACTTCGAGGTTCCATGTACACTGAATTACCTGATCCTGAACGATCAACAATAGTTCCAGGGAATCGGGAAGCAAACTCCTGTCGAACAAGAACCGTAAAGCGGTTTTGACGATAGGATAAAATCTTTTCCTGCAACATAGAATTAAACCGAGGGTTTGAAAATATCGACTGAGCGCGGGCGCGGATAGTTTGCCGCACAGAATCTTCACTCTTCCTAATTCTAGACAGATCCGGTGAGGCTGAATCAAAAAGGTTACCATCCTCATCTAAAACAGAAAGAGCCTTCATTTCCTGCGAAAAGTCACGAATTTTACGCAAAAGCACCCCAAACGGTGGAACTTCTTCTTTAATAGAACTAAGAGCTGTCTTTATTTTTTCTGCAAGAAGCAAAAGAGTACGAACGGAAAGAAGCTCTCTCCCCAAAAGAAGCCCCGTTTTTCGTGCCGATAAGAGAAGATCTTCAACGCTATCTACATTTTGTGTCCAAGGGAAATCCCCGTTACGGTCTACATAATCTCTATACGCTCGTAAGAGCTCTTGTCGTTGGTAAAGATTTTCAAGATTCTCGCTAGGAGCCAAATGAGCTAGAGTCTGGAGTCCTAAATTACTTCGTACATTTGAGGCAAAATTTGAAAGGACCTTATCCATTTCGAGAAGGCGCCATACGTCCTTATGAACTTTCATGTGGGAGTTTTTCCCCTCCTGTAATATATTGCATATGATATTCCATGTTGCTCCTTCCTTCAAAAAATGAATAGATATACGGCCAAGCAGAAGAAGCAACTCGCATAGAAATACTTTTTTCCATCCATTGGAGAGAAAAGAACGGGGACAAAGCTAGAAGGATAGCATAGAGAAACATGACCAAAACTATGGCTTTTAAAGCTCCGGCAATAGAGCCTAATATACGATCCACAAAAGAAAGGGCCGTCCAGCGGAGGAAAGCCTGAACAATACGGCAAAGGACAGTACTAGCCACTACTGCTACAAGAAAAAACAACACCATGGCAAGAATCATTACTATAGAATGATTTCCAGGCCATTTAGTCAGATACCATGTAGCTACGCTTGGGGCAAAACGCCAAGCCAAAACAACTCCGCCTACTGTCCCGAGAAGAGAAAAAAACTCTCCTGAAAGACCTCGAAACAACCCGCGAAGACAAAAGAACACTATTAATATGGCAACAGCGACGTCTACACCTAAAGCAAAGCTCATGACGAAACCGAGTCTCCTTCAGCCTCTCGAAGAACTTCCTGCAAAGACACTCCCACGCGGTCGAGACAATAAGCAAGATGAAGGCTGACCAGAAGCAAAAGATGCTCCTGGGCAACCTCCGTTCCTATAGTATTGGCAGCTTCATTCAGCAAGGAGAGAACCCGACGATACGTTTCTTCATCAAGCGCTGTCTTTAGATTATATTGCCGTTTCCCTATTTTGAGAGTTACGTCCCGTAAAGGGATAGACAAAGGATCCAACTCCTCCACTAAGAATTACGCCCTGATTCCAACTCTTCTGGAAGAAGAGCGTTGAGCTTATCGTAAACGCTCTTGACCTGACTGTCCAGTTGCGCTTTATCTTTTTGAAGAGCCATTTTTTCTCGTTCCAGCAATTCTATGTTACGCTGAAATTCTTTCGTTTCCCTAATATGCTCTAATTCTTTTTCAGAAACCTTATTTCGAAGCAGAGATGCTTCTTTTTTCAGCTGCTCATTCTCATCTTTAAGCTTAATAATAAACTCTGCTAACTTTCCAGCCAATTGTTCTATGGAATTAAGCGTTACCATTCTATAACCCCCATTCCTCTCTCTGCAAAATTATCGAAGGGTATAGCCTTGTACAACCATTTCTTCTCTAACTTTATTATGTACAGCATCCACTTCTTCATCACTGAGGGTACGAGCTGGATTACGGTAGGCTAAAGAAAAAGCCAAACTTCGTGTCCCTTCCGGGATACCCTTCCCTACATAAACATCAAAGAGTCGAAGGTTCCATAATAGTTCCCCTGCCGCCTTGCGTATCTCCATCTCCACATCACCCGCTAATTTCTCCTGAGAGACAATAAGAGAAATATCGCGATGTACCGCTGGATAAGGCGGGTTTTCAACAAAAACAGGCTGGCGTTCCGTTAAAAGAGGCTCTAACGCCAACTCAAAAACATAGATGGGAGATCCCAAATCGAGCTCTCTTTCCAGAGAAGGCTTAAGACGTAGCAAATATCCCACTCTGTTTCCGTTAACGAGAACATGAGCCGTCTGACCACAATGGCCAAAAGGCTCTGTTCCAGGAATAAAACGGCATGCGTACCCCCGACTAGATATAATGGCCTCCACATCTCCCTTAACTGAAAGGAAATCTTCCAAATCACTATCTTTGTGAATTTTTCTTATATCTCGACCAGGGTAAACGAGGCCGGCAATGTGTTCTTCTTCTTTTATGCCACTCTCAGCTTCAGCATCTTGCAAGAAGACCCGTCCTTGTTCAAAAATACGCACTGCCTCTCTCCAGCCGGTACGTAACGATGAAGCAAGCGCATTTAAGAGCCCAGGTATCATAAAAGTTCTCATAACAGATAATTCTGTGCTCAAAGGATTAGAGAGCGCAGAAAGATGAGCCCTTCTATCGTCTTCTGAAAGACAGAAAAACTTGGTATAGGACGGAGGAAGGAAACTATATGTTATGACTTCCACATACCCACGAGCTAAAGCTATCTGTCGTAGATGAGACCGAAGTTCCATTAAAGCGCCACGATCACCCCGGCTACTCATATTGCGAGGGAGACGACTTGGCATATCATTGTAGCCCCGAATTCGAGCTACTTCCTCCACAAGATCTTCCTCTATGGAGACATCAGGCCGATACGAAGGGACCTGAAACTTTCTTATATTATCCTTCTTCTCTTTCTCTATAAAACCCAAACGATTAAGAATGCGAGAAGATTCTTCCAAATCATCCCAGAGCAAAATTCTTTGCAGTTTCTCTCTCGTTAAAGCGACATCCCTGCTTGCTGGAATATCGTTGGTTGCCGCCAGCACATTCCATTCTGTATGAGCAGCCCCCCACTTCTTTAGAAGAGACAAAACACAAGCCATAGCTGGGTAGACAAGCTCTGGATCTACTCCTCTAGCATACCGGAACGACGCTTCGCTATTCAACCCTAAGCGGCGAGACGTTCGACTGACTCGAACAGGATCAAAACTGGCACTTTCTATAACCACGTTTTTGGTAGTATCACAAATTTCAGCGCTCTCCCCTCCCATGACTCCAGCAAGAGCGATAGGAGCACCGTTACTCGTAATGAGGAGATCTAACGAGTCAAGCATACGCTTTTTCCCATCAAGAGTTGTCATATACTCTCCGTCCTTCGCTGATCGCACCGTTATTTCCCGTTCAGGCAAACGGTCTAAATCAAAAGCATGGAGAGGTTGCCCCATAAGAAGCATTACTAAATTAGTCGCATCCACAACATTCGAAATCGGACGCATCCCCATGAGAGAGAGAAGGATCCGTATAGGCAGTGGAGACGGCCCTATTTTCACATCTGTAGCGAGCCCCAGAAGATAGCGGCGACACCCTCCGTCTTTAAGAGTAGGTGTACGAAAATCCATCGGCCAAAGTTGTCCTTCATCGGGACGATTTTTCATATTTTTCCTTCCTACGGCATCGGGGAAAAGAGCATAAATTTCTCTAGCTATACCAAGTGCACTGAGTAAATCTCCTCGATTAGGCGTTACAGAAACATCTAAGACCGCATCGTCTAATCGAAGATATTTTTTCAGGTCTGCGCCTACAGGAGCATCGTCTGGCAAACGTAAAATGCCAAATTCATCAGCAATATCAGGTAATCCAATTTCTTCGGCAGAAAGCATCATTCCCTGGCTCACTACCCCATCAAAATCTCGCTCAGACAACACTGTCCCGTCGGCAAGTACTGCCTGCGGAGGAGCATAAGGAATCAAATCTCCCTCCTTAAGATTGGTAGCAGCCGTTACACAATAGGCTCCACCTTTTCCATAATCCAACTGAACTACAAAAAGAGAGCTTTTATTAGGATGAGGTTTAAGGGATATAATTTTCGCAACCCATACTCCAGATAATTCTTCACAGGGATAGGTAATACCTTCTATCTCACAGCCAGTTACCGTAAGTTTTTCTGCTACATCTTTTAATGAAGCAGGAATAGAAACAAGACTATTTAACCAATTCCAGGACATTAACATGATTTATTCCTCCCGGAAAGAAGATAGGGAACATTCCCTTCAAAAAGTACGCGGAGGTCCGTTAATTTGTACTTCAATAAAGCTATACGATCAAGCCCCATTCCCCAAGCAAATCCACTATAAACTGATGGATCTATTCCGCCAGCTTTCAATACGTTAGGATGAATCATTCCAAGTCCGCCAATTTCCAACCACCCAGTTCCCTTACAAATTCGACAATGAGGATTTTTCCCAGAACACTCTATACATTCTATGTCTAGTTCAAGAGAAGGCTCGGTAAAGGGAAAATAACTTGCCCGGTAACGAGCAGCCAACGGTCTGCCGAAAATACTACGTATGAGAACTTCTAGACATCCTTTCAAGTCTGCAATAGAGACATCGCGGTCTACTAAAAGTCCTTCTACTTGATGGAACATAGGAGAATGGGTCGGGTCACTATCGCGACGATATACTTTCCCCGGGCAAATAATCCGCAGTGGAGCTCCATATTTCAGCATGGAACGAACCTGCACAGGAGACGTATGGGTACGAAGCAAGTGTTTGTCATCAAAATAAAACGTATCCTGCATATCTCGAGCGGGGTGATAAGAAGGAATGTTCAGAGCCTCGAAATTATGAAAATCATCTTCTATCTCTGGACCAAGAGCCACTGAAAACCCTAAACCAGAAAGAATGTTAATTACATCCATAGTAACCTGAACTACTGGATGGAAGCTTCCCCATAAACGTCCTCGAGAAGGAAGTGTTACATCTATCTGATCTTGCATTTCAGCAATCTCTGCTTCTCGTTTTTCCAGAGAGACCTTACTCGATTCCAGATTTTCTTCCAACTCATCTCTAAGTTTATTAACGAGCTGTCCTACTTCTGGCCTTTTCTCGGGAGGCAACGAACCAAGAGTCTTCAACAGAGCAGTGACTTTCCCTTTTTTACCGAGGAAGTGAACCTTTATCTGCTGTATCTCATCTGCCGTTCGAGCCTGTCTAAGCTGGTCGAGGAAATCTTTTCTACACTTTTGAATGTCATCGTATATTTCACTCACGCCCCATTACCCTCCCTTTTTCGTTCTTCCTGAATAATTTCAAGCAGTATATCCAGGTCTTTCTTTTTACCGGCTATCAAAAGTCGGTCATCCTTTTCAACAACTGTATCGGCAGAAGGAAGGAATCTTGACCCCTTCCTATCAAAAAGCAACACCATTGCATTATATTTTTTTCTAAATTCTTGTTCTGCCAAGGTCTTACCTATCATCTCAGCAAGCGGAGTAATTTCACCCACAAGATAGTCCCCACCGGGAAGTTGAGAAAAACTCGTCAACCAAGGATGAACAAACTGTTCCGCTACCCGTTGCCCCATATCTCTCTCGGGGAATATGACTCTATGGGCTCCAACACGGGAAAGCACCCTTGCATGGAGAGCCGTCTGGGCTCGTGCTACAACGAGAGGGATATTAAAACCTTTAATAATTGTAGTAGCCAAAATACTAGCCTCCACATTCTCTCCAATAGTAATCACTGCTATATCCGCCTCTTTAGCACCTACTTTTATGAGAGCGTCTTCATCGGTAGCATCCAACTGAGCTGCTAAATCTATAATATCCGCCACTTCTTCTACCTTTAGAGGGTTTGCATCAACACCTACAACATATTGATTCAATGCTGCCAGTTTCTCGCAGAGAGAAAATCCAAAACGCCCCAAACCAACTACTAATATCATTTTTCGCTCTTCGGCCATAACAAGCCTCCTAGCCTATCGGTATATTCGTTGTAGCATAGTTTACATTATCTCTTGTCTCATGACTCACTATGCCATACATGAATGTAAGGATACCAACCCGTCCCCAGAACATCAACAAGACAAGGATCATTTTACCTATAGAAGAAAGGGAAGAAGTGATACCCAACGAAAGGCCCACTGTCCCCATAGCGGAAAAAGCTTCAAAAATAAGGGTATGGAAAGAAACTGATTCTGTTATAGATAGAGCAATTAAACTCATCAAAACTGTACCGAAATAAAGGACCGTAAGCGTTAGTGCCCGCCGTATATTGTCCATAGGAACAGCCCTATTCCACAGAACAACATGTTTTTTTCCTCGCAACTCTGTAAAGGTGGATACCACAAGCAAGCCAAACGTTGTCGTTTTTATGCCACCACCAGTAGATCCAGGAGATGCTCCTATAATCATCAGCAAACACGTTATAAATAACCCCAAAGAAGAAAATTGCGCTTGATTAATTGTATCAAATCCCGCTGTACGAGGAGTAATACTTTGGAAAAGAGCGTTCCAAATTTTCAAAATAGGAGACAGCCCTTGAAACGCACCATCCCAGTCTGAAATAAGGAAAAGAGTCGTGCCAACAGTTATCAATCCTGCCGTAACAACCAAAACAAAACGGCAATGAGGAGCTAAACTTTCACCCCGAGTGGTGTATCGCCAAACTCCAGATAACACAAGGAAACCTGCACCACCAGAAACAATAAGAAACATAATAGTCGCCGGAACCCAAAACGTATTGGCATACCCCTCCAAACTGTTGGAGAAAAGAGAAAAGCCTGCGTTACAGAAAGCACTTATACTGTGAAAAATAGCGAGGTACAGTGCTCGGACTGGAGAATAGTCTTTAACAAAAGCAATAAAGAGAGGGATGCAGCACAGCCCCTCTATGAGAATTGTCATTTTAAGTATTTTCATCAAAAGGCGAACTGCTCCGGCGGGAGTATCCAAACCTAATCCTCCAGCAAAAAGGAGCCGTTGACGGATCCCTATCTTTTGCCGCAGCAGCAAAAGAAGAGCTGTAGCGGCAGTCATAACCCCTAACCCCCCAAGTTGTATCAGAGCCAAAACAACCCACTGAGAGGCTAAACAAAGGTCCTGCCCAGTATTCACAACAGAAAGCCCAGTAACACACAAAGCAGATGTCGCCGTAAAAAGAGCATCAACAAAAGCTATAGGCTTCCCCCACGCCATATTGAGGGTCCATATAAGGAAGGTTCCTACCACGACTAGCGATAGGAACCCTCCAACAATGGTCCTCTCTACTCTGAGAGAACTATAGGTTTTCAAAATTACAGCCCCAAAGCGTCTCTAGCCTGCTCCACCAATCTTACAAAGGCTGGCATGTCGTTAATAGCCAACTCAGAAAGCATCTTCCTATTGATAGAGATGCCGGCTTTCTTAAGCCCATTCATCAGGGTGCTATATGACATCCCCTGAGCACGTGCCGCAGCATTAATACGAGTAATCCACAAACGACGAAACTCTCTTTTCTTAATCTTACGATCATCATAAGCCCTTGAAAGGGAATGAAGGAAAGCTTCTCGTGCTCTTCTGTAAACATTTTTCTTTCTGCCCCAATATCCTTTTGTAATGGCAAAAAGTTTCTTTCTTTTCTTATTGCTTGTGCTACCACCCTTAACACGAGGCATAGCATGTCACCTCTTTCAATCTATCTATTAAAAGTTTTAAAATCTATGAATGCATCTTGCCCCTAGCTATAAGGAAGCAGCCGTTTCATATCTGTAGCCAACGCATCAGAAACATATCCAGCCTTACGAAGACGACGAATTCTGCTTCTGCTCTTCCCTGTCAAAAGGTGCCCTCTTCCATTTTTCCTATAAGCAAACTTTCCAGTACCTGTAGCTGTAAATCTTTTTTTCGCACCAGAATGGGATTTCAATTTAGGCATAATAAATACCCCCTTCCAATAAAGAAATATAATCCTCCAACGTTTATTCAGTTTTTCCAGAGGAAGAACCCTGGTTCGGATTGTCGGTGTTTTGATTGTTCTGGTCTTTTTTCGGCTGTTTATTACTCCCTTCCTTGGGCTTTACCGGCCCTGCAGGAGTAATCATTATCCTCATATAACGGCCTTCCATTCGAGGTTCACCTTCATGTTTCCCCAAGCCTTCGCAATCGCGAATCACTCTCTCCAAAACCTCCCGCCCCTTGTCAAGGAAAGCCATCTCACGACCACGGAAGAAGACAGAGACCTTTACTCGATGCCCATTCTTCAAGAAATTCTGCACAGCCCGAACCTTAAAATCATAATCGTGCTCATCAATTTTC
The DNA here is from genome assembly GCF_000526395.1 of Aminobacterium mobile DSM 12262. Taxonomy (NCBI): domain Bacteria; kingdom Thermotogati; phylum Synergistota; class Synergistia; order Synergistales; family Aminobacteriaceae; genus Aminobacterium; species Aminobacterium mobile. The sequence goes on from NZ_JAFZ01000002.1 coordinate 73,272, forward strand.
GGGCGCATCTTCATCTCTTTCAAGGTCTGGCCCTTTTGTTTTTTTCTTGCATCCTTTTCTTTTTTCTGCTGCTGATAACGATATTTACCGTAGTCAAGAATGCGACATACAGGCACTTTAGCCTGAGGAGCAACCTCTACAAGGTCCAGCCCTCTTTCTTCAGCCATTCGTAAAGCTTCTTCTACAGCAGTTACACCTATTTTTACTCCGTTTTCATCGATCAGCAGAACTTCCCTCGCGGTAATTTCCTCATTGACGCGGGGTTCCCCTTCTTCTCTCTTGGCTATAACCTTTCACCTCCGTGATAAATATAAAAAAGGGCCGATGGAAAACCACCGGCCCTCATACTGTACGCACACAAATCTTTTACAGTCTAACCAGGCAACAGCTATTCGCGTCACCAGGTGAGAGGGTGGCCTCTACTTTGATAGAGAGAACTATATCACAGTCTTCTAAATATAGCAATTACCTACAAACAAGAGGGTTAAACTCCTCTTTAAGTAATATATTTAAGAACTTTTCTATAGACATGGCACCGAGATCTCCTTTACTCCTCTCTCGAGGAGCCACTTCTCTATTTGACATCTCCTTTTCCCCAAGGACTACCATATAGGGAATCTTCTGCATTTGAGCGTCACGAATTTTCTTTCCTAACTTCTCATCTCGGCTATCTACTTCCACTCGAATACCTTTATTTGCTAATTGCTCCTGCACTTCCTTGGCATATCCCAAGAAATCTTCAGAAATAGAAAGTAATTTCACCTGCACTGGGGCCAACCAATAGGGGAAAGCGCCGGCATATTGTTCTATAAGTATGCCAAAGAATCTCTCCAAACTTCCTAAAATAGTCCGATGAAGCATTACCGGACGGTGCTCTTTTCCATCAGCGCCTACGTAAGATAGGTCGAATTTCTCAGGCATCTGGAAGTCAAGCTGAATCGTTCCACATTGCCAGGTCCGACCAATACAATCCTCAAGATGAAAATCTATCTTCGGCCCATAAAAAGCCCCATCTCCAGGGTTTATATGATAGTCCATATTAGTTTCCTCTAGCGCCTCTTGCAACGCCCCTTCTGCTACACGCCACTGTTCCTCTGATCCCATGGAATTCTCCGGCCGGGTGGAAAGTTCCATTGTATACTTAAAACCAAAAACGTCTCTGTAAATATACTGACATAATCTCATAATGCCCTTTATTTCATCTTTAACTTGATCTGGCGTACAGTAAAGATGAGCATCATCTTGGGTAAAGCATCGAACCCTCATTAACCCATGCAACACTCCTGATCGCTCATGTCTATGTACTGTGCCAAGCTCCGCCATACGCAACGGGAGATCCCTATAGCTTCGGATCTGGTTTTTATAAATAAGAATTCCACCAGGACAATTCATAGGTTTAATAGCAAAAGGCATCTCATCAATCTCTGTGAAATACATATTATCTCGATAGTGATCCCAGTGCCCAGAGCGGATCCAAAGGCTGCGGTCAAGTATAAGGGGCGTTCTGATCTCGCAATATCCGTTTCTTTCGTGCACCTGCCGCCAGAATTCCGTCAATTTATTGAGAATCACCATACCCTTGGGGTGGAAAAAGGGAAAGCCAGGCCCTTCAGGCTGAATACTAAACAGATCAAGTTCCTTCCCTATTTTCCGATGATCCCTGTTTTTAGCTTCTTCAATTTTTGTAATATACGCTTCCAACGACTCTTCATCAGCAAACGCAGTTCCGTAGACACGAGTTAACATTATGTTTTTCTCGTCGCCCCTCCAATATGCCCCTGCCACTGAAAGAAGTTTAAAGTGTTTTATCCAGGATGTATTGGGGATATGAGGGCCACGACATAAGTCTACATAATCTCCCTGCTTATAGAGACTTACTGTAGGAGCATCTATCTCTTCTATAAGCTCTACCTTATAGATCTCATTGCGCTTCTTAAAAAACTCTATAGCCTCTTCTTTAGAAAGCTCAACCCTTTCAAGAGGAAAAGCTCGCTTCGCTAAGCGATGCATCTCCTTTTCTACTTTTGGAAGATCTTCTTCCGATATAGTTTCCGGCAGTTCCATATCGTAATAAAAGCCATCTTTAATAGAAGGCCCTATCCCAAAACGACTCTCAGGATAAAGAGTCTGGAAGGCCTGTGCCATTAAGTGCGCTGTTGAGTGGCGAAGAATTTCTAACCCTTCCTCGCTCTTTTCATCAACAACTTCAAGCGTTCCGCTCTCATGAATATCTGCCGATAGATCTAGAAGCTGACCATTCAGCTTGGCCGCCACTGCCCCTTTATGGGCACCCCACTTCTTTAAAACGTCTAGAACCTTTCCTTCTTCCAGAGACAATTCCTTGGCATCTGGCCCTTTCAATTCAAACATCTGAATACCTCCCTGCTGAAAATAATTAAGCCCACATCGCTCTTTCTGGAGACGATGTGGGCTTGATCGCGGTTCCACTCCAGTTCCAACTTTTTATTAAAAGTTGGCCCTCTTTGCGCTATAAGGGGCACTCCCCTGCACCTTATCCTTTAAAGGCTTCGATGCCGACTCCAGGATGGTTTTCGTAAAAGTCCGCTGGAAGAGGCTTTCAGCCTATAACCTCTCCTCTCTGTTCAGCTTGAACTTAAACTACTCTTCCCTTCATTGCCGTAGATATTCAGATATGCCTATTTGGCGAGATTTATACTACCTCTGCGCCAGAATGTCAACCAGCATCAATTCATTCCAGTACTTCCAAAACCGCCCTCTCCCCGCTGTGAAAGAGAGAGATTGGAAACTTCTTCCCATTCTAGCTGCACTACGGAAGCTAGAACCATCTGAGCTATTCTATCTCCTGGTTTTACGTGGTAAGGAGACTCACCGTGGTTAATCAAAATAACCCGTATCTCTCCACGATAATCGCTATCAATAGTGCCTGGAGCATTAAGCACAGTGACGCCCGAGCGTAAAGCTAAACCACTACGAGGTCTCACCTGAGCCTCATAGCCTTCAGGTAACTCTATGTACAGTCCAGTCCCTACGCTTCCCCATCCTCCTGGCTGTAGCACCAACTCTTCTGAAGCCCTAAGATCCACTCCTGATGAATAAGGGGTCCCGTATTCCGGTAAAGGGATGTCCTTACTTTGCCGGACAATTTTTACCGAAACTCGTCTCATCGGCGAGGGCCTCCCTGAGAGCGGCGATCCTGCCCCCCTCTTTCTTTTCCACTGCGATCATACCCACCGGTACGGCGCCCAGTGCTTGTGGGACGAGTGGCAGCGGCAGCCGCCACCTGAGAAGCAATAAGAGTTTCTCGTGTTTTTTCTTCGTTTAAAGAGGAGGCGAATCCTTCTTTTACCACCCGATCTTCTTGGTCAAAAAGTTTTTTACGAGTCAAATTCGTCCGTCCCATATCATCTATTTCCTTTACCATGACAAGAACAGCATCCCCCACAGAGAAGACATCCTCTACTTTCCCTACACGATGAGGGCTTATCTCGCTTATATGCAAAAGCCCCTCTTTTCCAGGGAGGCACTCTACGAAAGCACCAAAATTCATTATTCTGGTTACCTTCCCGAGATATATCTCTCCTGGCTCTAACTCCTTCGTTAGCCCCCTGATCATAGCAAGAGCTTTTTCTACCCCTTCGCTGGTCGTACTCGCTATATAAACTTCCCCTGAATCTTCTATATTAATTTTCGCACCAGATTCTTGCGTAATGCTGCGAATCATCTTACCACCTGGCCCAATAACATCTCGTATCTTTTCAGGATCAATATGAGTAACGTAAATTCGAGGAGCATACGGAGAAAGTTCCGTAGGCTGGGAAATGGCCGATCCCATAATATTGAGGATAGTCATTCGACCTTCTTGGGCCTGATTCAAAGCTTTCTTAAGGATATCTCGCGTAATACCTCCAGCCTTATTATCCATTTGCAGGGCAGTAACACCGTCTCGAGTTCCAGCAACTTTAAAATCCATATCTCCATAATGATCTTCCAGACCTTGAATATCCGTAAGGATTTCTACTTTTTCTCCCTCTTTGATAAGCCCCATAGCTATTCCAGCCACGTGCTTTTTTATTGGAACTCCGGCTGCCATAAGGGCCAGACTTCCACCACAAATCGAGGCCTGAGAGCTGGAACCATTGGATTCGAGAATATCAGATACTATTCTAACGACATAAGGGAAATCTACTTCATCTGGAATCATGGGGCGCAACGCTCGTTCTGCCAACGCTCCATGACCAATCTCTCTTCGTCCCGGCCCCCTCATGGGGCGAACTTCACCAACAGAGTAAGGAGGGAAATTATAGTGAAGAATGAAGCGTTTATTTGGCTCATCCTGTTTAAGGCCGTCCAAAATCTGATCATCAACACCCATCATACCAAGAGTGGCAACAACAAGCGCTTGAGTCTCACCTCGAGTAAATAAAGCTGAGCCGTGTACCCGTGGCAATACGTCCACTTCACATGTGATGGGACGAATTTGGTTCATTGCTCGACCATCGACTCGTACATGTTCGTCTAGAATACGGGCTCGCATAGTCTTTTTAACCATCTCATCAACCGCAGCGCTAATGTACCCTTCAGATTCAGGATAGGCTTCTGCAAAACGGTCTATTGCTGTATCTTTAATAGACTGAATCCTATCTGCCCGGGGTTTCTTCTTATGAATACACACCGCTTCATAGACACTTTGCTGCATTGATTCATGGAGCCATTGATCTATCTCTGGCAATACCTCTGGGGCTGGTATTTCTACCTTTTCTTTCCCCATCTCTTTCCACATCTCTTCCTGCAGCGCCACTATCTTTTTTATCTCCGCATGGGCCAGATCCAAAGCATCTACAAGAAGTTCTTCCGATACTTCATTAGCTCCAGCCTCCACCATTGTAATACCATCTTTATGACCAGAAACAAGCAAATCCAGTTTAGAATTTGCCATCATTTCTTCTGTCGGATTCACTACAAGCTGATCATCTATATACCCGATTCGCACCGCGCCAATAGGGCCTCCCCAAGGGATCTCAGAAATCATAAGGGCTGCAGAAGCTGCGTTAATGGCCAACACACTCGGCGGGTTCAACTGATCTACAGATAGAACCGTAGCCACAACCTGAACTTCGTATCTCAGATTTTCATCAAAGAGGGATCGGATGGACCTATCCACAACTCTAGCACTCAATATAGCCGTTTCAGTAGGACGTCCTTCTCTTTTAATAAACCCACCTGGAATTTTCCCGGCCGAATAATAACGTTCCTCAAAATCCACCACTAATGGGAAAAAATCTATTCCCGTTCTCGGGGTATCGTTGATACAGGCAGTTGTTAAAACTACCGTATCTCCAACTTGGGCTACAACAGCTCCATTCGCTTGTTTAGCCACTTTCCCCATCTCAAAGGTCATAAGCTGACCTCCGATCTCGATTGAAAATTTCTTTTCCATACGTTGTTCCTCCTCTATTTTCTACCTCTTCGAAATTCACTGGATAAGAATAACACATTGAGCAAAAAAAGTGCGAGAGCCAACAGCCGCTCTCGCACAAAACTCTCATTCTTTTTTAAGAAAAAAGATCTAACCTTCACTCGATTAGTGACGAAGCCCAAGTCGCTCAATCAGCTCTTTGTATCTGTTAAAATCTTTGTCTCTCAGATAGCGAAGAAGCTTGCGCCGCTTACCAACCATCTTAAGAAGCCCCCGTCTTGAATGGAAGTCATTCGTATGCTTTTTCATGTGTTCCGTCAGTTCTCTAATGCGAGTGGTTAACATTGCAACCTGAACCTCAGGAGACCCAGTATCAGCACTGTGTGTACGAAATTCCTCAATGATCTGCTGTTTCTGCTCTTTCTCTAACATATAACTCACCTCATAGACTAAAATCCCGAAACCAAGAAATACATCTACCTGTATATCCTAGTAAAGGGTCTTAGCAATATTATCACGATGATAAGATTCTGACAATTGCCCATTCCGTAGAAAAATACCCTCGGCAAAAATACAGAATTTTATAGAATATCTAATTCTGCACTCGACATGGTTTTAAAGATATGGTTAAATAATAAAGAGTTAACGTAAATTGCAAAAATCTAGGAGCGGGGGGGGGATAGACATGTCGTTGCTTATTATCGAAGATAATAAGGATCTTGTCCAGGTTCTCGCCGAAGGCTTTGCAGAGAGTGGGTACTCTGTGGAGCGAGCTTATACAGGAGAAGAGGGCCTGGAGAAGGCAAAGAATCCAGAATGTGAATGTATTATTCTGGATCTTATGTTGCCAGGAATTAGCGGTCTAGAAGTGCTTGACAGACTTCGGGCCGACGGAGCAGTTACACCTATCATTATTTTGACAGCCAAAGACAGCGTAGACGATAAAGTGGAAGGCCTCAATAAAGGTGCAGATGATTTTCTTGTGAAACCTTTTGATTTCCGCGAGCTACTTGCACGTGTTAGAACGTTGTTAAGACGGAATGTAGACCTACAACATCATTTACTTCACTGTGGACCTCTCACAATGGATCCTGTTGCTCGGGAATGCCGAGTAGAAAATGATGTTTTACCACTGAGAAGAAGAGAGTTCGATATCTTGGATCTTCTTTTGCGTCATGAAAATCAGGTTTTTACCAGGGAAAAGATTATTTCTCAAGTTTGGCAAAAAGAATATGATGGAACGAGCAACGTAGTGGATGTCCATATTAAATATTTGCGAGACAAGCTTCGCGAATACGGTTTGGACACAATTGTAGTAACCGTACGAGGAGTAGGGTATAAAGTTAGTTGCCCCGAGTGCAGTTAAACGGGCGCCAACAATGCGCCAGTGATAAGCTTTGCGACCTCGCAAACTACTCAAACTACTGAAGAGATTCTCTTATAATGTTATAACAAGACGAGGGGGCAATCTGAAGTTAGTCAGGTTGTCCCTTTTTGCCATGCTTGTTATTTTTGTCTCTATTGTAGCTGGCATCTGGTCCTATAAGGCCGGAAAAATTGTCATTGCGCACTTGTTCTGGGCCGTAACAATTGTAATTCTTACTTTTCTTTTTTGTTATTGGCATATGGAGCTTCGTTTTATGATCCCCCTCCGAAAGGTAGCTATCAGTTTACATAAACAGCGAAAAAAAGAAGACCATGTTCGAATCCCTTTTCTCGGGAAGCAACCAGTGCTAGTGGAACTGCGCAATAATGTAAACGACCTTCTGAACCAGTATGATGAATCCATGGCTCAGCTTAAGCAGCTTTCTGCCGATACAAGTCACGAACTGAGAACGCCTCTTTCCGTTATAAAAGGGAAAATAGAGATAGCCCTTATGACCCCAAGAGAGCCTCTCTATTACCAACAAAAGTTTGAAGAAATTCGAATGCATGTAGATAATATGCAGCAAATAGTCGAGGCCATTTTGGAGCTATCCCGTTTCTCAAAATTTGCAGGTCCCGAATGGATGGAGCCAATAGACCTTCTTATGGCCGCCGATGAAGCCTGTGAAAACATGGCTCCTCTCATAAAGAAATCAAGACACCAAATCCTGAAGCAGAAGCTTTCTTTTGCTCCAGTTTTTGGGAGCCTGGATTTGCTTACTCGGGTCGTCTCAAACCTTTTAGATAACGCTAGCAAATACACTCCCGAAGGAGGAACCATCGGAGTGGAAACATGGAGCGATATAAAAAAGCAAAAAGCTTATCTGAGGGTATGGGATACAGGACAAGGTATGGATGAATATGCCATTCAAAAGTGCCGAGATCTCTTTTGGCGTGCCGATACTGCTCGAACTGGCGGCGGCTATGGACTTGGCCTCTCTTTGGTACAACGTATAGCAGAACTCCATCGAGCTCAAATGGATATACAATCAACAATTGGGAAGGGGTCTTCGTTCACCCTTGCTTTTAAGTTAGACAGTAACGCACTTTCCGATTATGACACCTACTAAACAACCCGAGAGCTTCTGGGATGTAACTCCCCCAGAAGCTCTCGGGTATTATTTTATTTGATTATGAGTTAAAACAAACTCACTAAAAACTCATAGACACAAAGAACGTTCGTCCATCACGCGCAAGAAGAAGCACTACAGAACGGTCTTTCTCACCAACAGCCCTATCCAAGTCGCTTACTTTGACTATTTTTCGCCCGTTAGCTTCTAAAATCATATCTCCCTCTCGAATGCCCGACCTCATAGCAAAAGAGCCAGCTTCAACCCCAACTATAACAATACCATCTTCTCTCTTAAGTCCATACTTCGAACGCAGCTGACTTGTAACATCACTCACCCGCAAACCGATGGTACTTAAAAGCTCTGAAGTCTTAGGAGCCTGAGTTGTATCCTCTGCCCCATCTGGAGAAGAAGATACTTCTGTCAACTTCACCGTTACTTTTTGCACATCTCTTTTCCTGACGATGTCAATCTCTACTTTGTCTCCAGCCATAGACTGCCGAATTTTATAGACAAAATCTTGATGGTTTTTAATTTTATTCCCATTTACAGCTGTTACTACATCTCCACGCTGAAGCCCAGCCTTTGCCGCAGGAGAGCCCGGAACCACATCGCTAATAACAGCTCCTTCCTCTTCTTTTACGCCGTAAGCTGAGGCAAATTCCTTAGTAAGAGGCTGGACATACACTCCTAACCATCCTCGTTTAACTTTGCCATATTTTACCAAGTCATTCATAACCTGCTTCGCCATGTTTATAGGAATAGCAAAACCTATCCCTTGAGCATACGGGACAATAGCGCTATTAATGCCCACTACTTCCCCAGAAAGATTGATGAGGGGGCCACCACTATTCCCAGGGTTAATGGCCGCATCAGTTTGTAAAAAGCCTTCAAAATTAACATCCCCTGCGTGGATACTTCTGTTTTTAGCAGAAACAACTCCCACCGTTACAGTGTGTTCAAGTCCAAAGGGGTTCCCTATGGCTACGACCCACTCCCCTACTTCCAAACGATCAGAATCACCCAAGTTTAATACAGGAAGTTTCTTTGCTTCGATCTTAATGACAGCCAAATCAAAAGTGGGATCTGTACCAAGAACCTTCGCCGGAAACGTCCGGCCATCCGAAAGAGTCACTGTAATTTTATCAGCACCCTCTACTACGTGGTTATTTGTCAAAATCTGTCCCTCTTCTGTTACAACAAAACCAGAGCCACGACCCTTCATTGGAATAGTGCGAGAAAATCGTTGAAACTCATCGCCAAAGAACTGCCTGAAGATAGGGTCATCAGGGAAAGGCATTACTGACCGAGTAACCATGGTTTCCACGTCAATATTCACTACTGCTGGAGACGTTTCTTTTGCTATCTTAGCCACCGGATTCCCCGTAAAAACATCCTGCGCCAATATAGGAGTCGTGCTCATGACCCCGAAAAGAACCGCCAAAACGGCGATAAAAGCAATCACATTACACGTTCTTTTCACCATACTTCACCTCCGCTAAAATATCTCTTGTTCATTACACTCTTATTGTATAAGGATTAAAGGAAAAGGCATCGTAGGTTTTACCTATCTCATAATAATGAACTTTCCTGGTCTCGGTGCTGCTACTAAAACTATGGTCGACGCATTTGAACAATGGAAAAGACACCCCATACTGCACCTGTGATTACAAGAAAGGAACTGCTCATAAAAAATGAACGCCTTTGGGCAAACCAATCGATACGCAAAGGATCGATAAGGAAGCGGGAACAACCATATAAAAAGCAAAAAAGAGGCCAAAGAATCGCTTGGTGATGTTTTCTTTCTAATGCACCTATTCGTCCCTCTACTTCTTGAAGAATCCAGAGTATTGCAAGGGCACTAAAAGCATAATAAAGCTCTGTAGGATGACGAAGAAGCCGATTTGGGTCAATGGGAAAACGTATCCCCCAAGGAAAAGAAGTCTCCACTCCGGCGCAACATCCGTTCAAAAAGCACCCCCATCTTCCTATAGCAAAAACTACGGAAGCAGGCAAAGCAGAAGCCTCTGTAACTCGCCATAATGGGATCTTCCGTACCCATAAAATGATAAGGGTGCCCAAAACTCCTCCTATAAAAGCATGGAAGGAAGAAAGACCTCCCTCTCCAAAATAAAATAAGCGCAGGGGATTTTCCCAAATAATGCCAGGATGCTTAAGATATATGCTGACACTCATTCCCGCTATAATACCTAAACCTGCTCCTGACAATAAAAATATTACATCATGTGGAAGCAACCCATAGCGAATCACTGAACGAGAGTATGTCCATAAAAAGCCTACAAATAAAGCAACGGTCCACAGCATATAATAGCTGTAGACCGTAAAAGGACCAAGATGGAACAAGACCTGATGCATCTTTTAATAGCGCCGCTTTCCTCGCTGGGATAGCGTAGGGCAAATTATAACTTTTCGAGACGGCTCTTCCCCCACAGATCGAGTGGTTACATCTTCTCTATCCTTCAGTGCCAAATGGATAATCCGTCGCTCCCAACTCGTCATGGGCTCAAGATAGGCAGGTTTCCCTCTTCGCACAGCCTTTCTGGCAGCAGCAAGAGCTAAACGTTGAAGACTTGCCTCTCTTCTATCACGGTACCCATCGCTATCTAGATGGAGACGCCCCTCTCTATTTTCATCACGAAGCATTAGGTTCAGCAGATATTCCATGGCTTTCAATGTCTCCCCGTATTTGCCAATAACAATACCTGCATCTTCTCCAGAAAGATTCAAAACTCCTTCTTCGGAACCTTCTACTGTAACAGACAAATTCATGAAAGATAAAAGATCCGCGGCCACCTCTTCCCCTTTCAACACACAAAGAGGAGCTACTGGCCATACTTCTACTCGAAGTTTTCTTCCCAGCAAACCAAAAAAGCTTTTTTCCTCTTCTATAATTTTGACAAAGAAATCGTCAGGGTTCAAACCAAACCGAGCCGCAGCCTGTTTTTTAGCTTCTTCAACAGAACTTACTTCGAACACCATTTTGTCCTGCTCTGTCATTTATAGTCCTCCTTCAACACAAAACCCTGCGCAGGATATGCTACTCTTCTCCTTTTCCAGAGGGCCTATTTTTATGAAGTACGGGCTTATTCTGTAACTCCACAGCAGTTTTTTTGGTAATCCACCACTGTTGAGCAACTCCCAGAAAAGAAGAAACCCCCCAATAAAGCAAAACGCCTCCCGGCAAACTAAGACAGATGAAGGTCAGGAAAAGAGGCATAAACCAGCTCATCATTGCCGCTTGCGGATTCCCAGAAGAACTCAGTTGTTGCTGAGCCCACGTAAGAAATCCCACCACCACAAGGAGAAGAAGGTTGCCGCCATATACAGAAACATGTACCAATCCAGCAGGATTTGAAAGGATTCCAGAGAGGACAGTCATGGCTCCAATTTTCGTTTCAGCAGGAAGAGATACCGCCTTTGCCAAGGTCGTTAAAACCGACCCTTCAAGGCTGATAAATCCTAAAAAGGGTTCACTGCCAAAATTGTAATTCATAAGCAACCGGAAAAGAAGGATCAAGATCGGAAGTTGTACGAGAAGAGGTAAACATCCAGCAGCAGGATTCACCTTATTTTCCTTGTACAAATTCATAATCTCTCTGTTAAGAGTCTCCTTGTCATCCTTATATTTCTCTTGCAGCATTTTCATACGGGGTTGCAGCACCTGCATTTTCTGCATGCTTACCATCTGTTTATGCGTTAGAGGGTGAAGCAAAACCCTCACCGCTAGAGTCAGCAAAATAATGGCCAGACCCCACGATCCTGTCAAATTATGAAGTGTTTCCAAGATAAGAAGCATAAAATCCCCTGCTGCTTTCCAGAGAGCACCCACTCTATTCACCATCCTCAATCAGAATTATGCAATTTAGGGTTATTAGGCACAGGATCATATCCTCCAGGGTGCCAAGGACCGCATTTTAAAATACGCATCACCCCGAGACGTATACCTGTCAATACCCCATATTTCTCTATGGCCTCAAGAGTATATTGAGAACAAGTAGGATAAAATCGGCAATTTTTGCCCAACATAGGAGAGATACATTTTTGATAGAAACGAATCGCCGCTACAGCACATTGCGTTCCTATTTTCATTCAATTATCACTTCGATCCTTCTCGAGGTCCCACTTTTCTCCTGGCCACACATCGTTAAGAAGCCCTAACCCTTTCAACAACTTGGCCATATCATAATATACTTCTCGGCTTCCTGCAGAAAGCCCTGCTGTACGAAGAGAGAAAACATACCAATATGGCCCCTTCATCCAAGGGAGAAGCCGACGGACCCCTTCCCTTAAAATACGTCTTCCCCTGTTGCGAACATATGCTTTCCCTTGGCGCTTCCCCACTGCAAAACCGACTCTGGTACAGCTATCTGGCGCCTGAACAAACAGCAACCGCACCAGCTCGCCTTTGGAGCGACTGCCGGTGCGGAAAACATGATCATATTCCCAACCTTTTTTGAGTCGCACAGAGCGTGAATACCCGAGTTTCAAAGCTACACAGTCAGGCGTTTACGCCCCTTGCGTCTCCGGTTGCGAAGAATTCTCAATCCGCTGGGAGAGCTGGAACGGGCAAGAAAACCCATTTTTCTCTTTCGCGGTCTATTATGGGGCTGAAAAGTACCTTTATTCACGACTACACCTCCCAGAAACAAAGTCACACACAGACGCAAAAAGACTGAAAATCAATCAGCTTTGATACTATATCACACCGTTTTCCCATGAGCAACAGAATTGGTTTTAACAGATAATCGTCTTATAGGTACTGGTGGCAAATCTCTACGTATATGCCAGCTCTGCCTATCTATTACACGACCATCGAGAATAACGGCTCTACCACGATCATGACTGGAACGAATGAGACGACCTATAGCTTGGCGAAGGAGCATACGAGCTTGAGGAAGAGTTACAGAAAGAAATGCTTTTTTCCCCTCTAATTCGTTCCTGGCCTGCACTATGGGATCTTTGGGATGGGGGAACGGGATGCGATCGATAATGACTTGCGTTAACCCTTCTCCCGGAACATCAACACCTTCTCTAAAAGAAACGCTGCCGACAAGAACACTGGAGACATCTTCCCTAAAACGTTCCAATAGTTCTGTACGAGGCAAATCGTTCTGGACAAAAACATCGTAGTCTCTTTTAACTCGCTTCATCCACTCCCCTACTTTTTTGACGAGACGCATAGAGCTTAAAAGAACAAGAGAGCTCCCTCTGTTCTCGTCACAAAGATGCCCCACCACACGACACACACGTTCATCATATCCTTCATCAATCACTCGAAGCCCTAAATCTACAATTAAAACTTCCATTTGATGGGGCAAATCGAAAGGAGAATCCAAAACACACGTTTCAGTTGGTTTTATGCCTGTTTCTCTCTGCCAGAATTCAAAAGAACCGCCCACTGTCATCGTTGCAGACACAGCAAATATTTTTTTCGGGTTTTGAGAATGAAGGCCTTCAGAAACACTAGCAGAACAAACCGTCGGCTCACTTACGAGTGTCCGTTTTTCACGCCAGTATGCCCACTCAGGGAAGTGCTCAACAGCCAAGCACCAAAGAAGAGAAGCAGAAAAAAGCCTCAACTCTTCTACCCAAGCTAAAGCTATAGCCAACTGATCTTCATCTCTGTTAAACCCCTCATCGGCTCTAAATTCGTCCACCTGATCTAAGATTTTCAAAGCCTCTTCTATATGGGAAACCACAAGTTGCCCACTACGAAAAAGCTCGTCATTTTTAGAGGGGATTAACACGCCATCTGGAGTTGATACTTCCAATAGTTCAAAAAGACGATTCCCCTCCTCTCTGGCTAATGAGAGTTGATCTCGTAAAGTTATTACATTCTCTTCTCTCGTTTGTAAATAAGATTCCGCTATCGATGCTCCCTTGCTCCGCAATAAACGAACCAGATCTTCCCAAGCAACGCTTACAGAAGTTACAGATCGGGCAGCATCTACCATACGATGAGCTTCATCACAGATTAAAATGTGGAAATCTACGGGGAAAGCCTTTCCCACTCCAAGAACATACGCAAAGTACATATGATAATTAGAAACAACAACATTCCAGTCTTGGGCCTTTTTAAGAGCCTTTTGGACAAAACACTGTTCCCTATAAGGACATCGATGGCCTAGGCACCCTCTCATCTGGGCTGATACCCTGGGGAAAATGGGAGAGTCTGAGGGGAGCTTGAGCTCTGAAAGATCGCCAGTCTCCGTTCTCTGTAACCACTCGGAAAGGTACATAGAAGCCGCGCCACTATCTCCGAAAGAAAGGAACCCTTCATGCTCCATCTCTAACGCCCGGCGAAGACACACATAATTGTTTCTCCCTTTGAGAAGCCCATAAGAAAAATGAAGACCTAACACTTCCCCTAAACGAGGTAGGTCTTTTCGAATCAGCTGTTCTTGCAAGGTAATTCCAGCAGTGAGAACCAAAATCTTCTCCTCAGCAGGGATAGCCGCTAAAAGAGCTGGGATAAGAAGTGCAAATGTTTTTCCTACCCCAGTAGGAGCCTCTGCCGCTACAATGCTTTCTTCTCTTGATTCCAATACTTCCCAGACTTTTTGGGCTAATAATAATTGCGGTTCCCTATATTCATAATTATTAAAATGCTTCTCCAAGACCCCCCCTGGAGCAAATATCTGATTCATAGGGCTCTCTATAATCATCGGAATAACCTCTCTTCTCTATGGCGAAACCACAAGTCTATTGCTAATATATCAAAGAGCGTGTTAAAATGTGGTGCGTTTTATGGGGAGGAGGTGAAGGAAATGCCCAACAAGAAGTCCGCAGAAAAAAGGATGAGAACCAGCGAAAAGAACCGGCTTTACAATCGCTATTGGTCAAGCCGCTGCAAAACCGCAGTCAAAAAGGTTCTTGAAGCTGTTGATGACCAGGACACTGAGCTGGCCGAAAAACGACTTCAGGAAGCCCAGAGTGTTATTGATAAGGCTATAGTGAAGGGCGTTATGCATCGAAATACAGGCGCCCGCCGGAAATCGCTTTTAACCAACAAGGTTAAAACTCTCGCCGGAGAAGTTGTTGAAGTCAGCCAGGAATAAGAGGCTTCCACCCATAAAAATTTTGTTTTTTAGCTGAGTAAGGGATCAACGTCCTAGACTCAGCTTTTTTTATGAGAGGTCCTCTTTTGAGACAAAAGCCTTAATATGGACGTCTCCAAGCCCAACCATCCTTTACCTAACCCTGTTTTTTCCCCGTAAGAAAAAGCTATTAGTTCCACCAAAAATCTGGAAAGATCTTCTTTAGAATAATTTTTTTTCGCCTCGGCTGCCATTTTCCACGCGTAATTTCGAATGTTCAAAAAGCTCGTAAGCTGCTTCTCTGGTAAAGATGGGAAAAAGGCTTGATAAAGTACAGGCCGAAATCGGTTGTAAATGGCTGCCACTAGAGGTAAAAAAGGCATACTATCTCTCAGGTGGGGAAAGGCTTTTAGTATCTCTTCTCTATCCCCCTGACATAATCCATCAAGGAGACGAAGAAGGCTATTACGCCCCTCATCGAAAGAAAGAGCTTTGACAATCTCTGACGATATAACCTGTCCCTTCGCAAAAAAGCCAAGTTTCATTATTTCGCTGCGAAGCTCTTCTCCGTCTTCGATCCATTCCACCAATAAAGAAGCAGCTTCACGATCTATTTTTATTCCCTCATTCTTACAAAGCCCCAAAAGCCAGTTCAACCGAGCTGACGGCCAGAATGGAATTTCATCTGCTTTCAAAACAGCGGCATATCGAAGAGCCTCTCGAGGAATATATTTAGAAGGGCTCCCTTCGTAAACAAGAAGAACTGTCGATGACTCATCTCCTTGAAAGAAAGGGATCATTTCTTTAGGGAGGGGACCCAGATCCTCAGCAGACTCTACGACCAGCAGTTGTCGATCAACAAAAAGGCTTTGATTTTGTCCTACGGCTAGGACATCTTGCCAAAAGCCTCCTTCTTTTCTGCCAGAAAGCATGAATCCTTTTTTTTGATACCTTTCTATTGTTTCGGAAAGAAGGCGCCTCTGAGAAGCCTCAGAGGCGCTAATTATCACCATATGGGGCACTAGCCCTTCACCACCACATTAACAAGCTTATCTGGAACAACAATAATCTTCACTACGCCCTTTCCCTCTATTCGACTTCGTACCGCCTCTTCGCCCATAACCTTGTTTTGCAATTCTTCTTTTGAAAGGCCAGCAGGCAAATCTAATCTATGGCGAACTTTGCCATTTATCTGGACTACTATGGTGACTGAATCCAGAACAAGGGCAGAAGGATCAGCTTGGGGCCAGGGGAGCATGGACAGCTGTACATCATTGCCGACAAGCTGCCAGAGTTCTTCACTAATATGAGGGCAGAAAGGGTTAAGGCAAACCAGCAATGCCTCTACTCCTTCTCTGATAAGAGCCCAATCTTTAGCGTCTTCTGGTTTACATGACGAAGTAGTATTTAAAAGTTCCATGAGCCGAGCAACAGCTGTATTAAACTGTCGTTCCTCTTCTATGTCTCGCGTTACACCAGCAATAGTCGTATGAATTTTCCTTTTGAAATCGCGACGATCCTGCTGGGTTAAACTCTCCATAGCCACTGGCTCTTTAGAAGCATTTTTTAACCCTTCGAGGTTTTCTTCTACATAACGCCAAACTCTGTTGAGGAATCGGTGGTTTCCTTCTACGCCTTGCTCAGACCACTCCAGATCATTTCCAGGAGGAGCCGCAAAGAGAATAAAGAGCCGAGCCGTATCAGAACCGTATTTTTTAATAATTTCATCAGGATCTACAACATTCCCTATGGATTTCGACATTTTTGCCCCATCTTTAATGACCATCCCTTGAGTAAGAAGGTTGGTAAAAGGTTCCCGTGCCGTGCACAAACCAAGATCGGCAAAAACCTTCATAAAGAATCGAGAATAGATGAGGTGCATACAGGCATGCTCTATACCACCAATATATTGATCCACTGGCAACCAATAATCAGCGGCTTCCCGAGAAAAGGGTTTCTTATCATTCCATGGGTCAGTATAACGAAGCTGATACCATGAAGAACATATAAAAGTATCCATGGTATCTACCTCACGACGAGCAGGGCCTCCGCATATAGGGCAAACCGTATTACGCCACTCGTCGGCTTCTACCAAAGGAGACTGACCGCCTTCTTTAACCGTCAGATCTGTAGGCAGCAAGACTGGAAGGTCTTTTTCCGGCACAGGAACAACTCCACAATGATCGCAATACACCACAGGAATAGGAGCACCCCAATAACGTTGACGGGAGATAAGCCAATCTCGAATACGGAAGTTCACCTCGCGTTTGCAGAACTTCTTCTCCTCGCCCCAGTCGAGCATACGAACAATAGCTTCTTGAGTAGGCAAGCCACTAAACTCGCCAGAGTTAAAAGATAATCCGTCCTCTTCGAAAGCCTCTTTCATTGTTTCCCCGTCTAGCTTCTCTCCATCAGAGGGCTGAATAACGACTGTCACTGGAATATTATACTTTCTGGCGAACTCGAAGTCTCGCTGATCATGGGCCGGAACTCCCATAATTGCTCCCGTACCGTAATCCATCAAAATATAGTTCGCAATCCACAAGGGAGCTTCTTTGCCAGTTACCGGATTAGTGGCATAGAAACCTGTAAAAATTCCCTTCTTCTCTCCACCTACAGCCGTTCGGTCTATTTCGCTCTGGCTAATACACTCGTCTACAAAAGCCCTAATCTCAGATCCATTAGACGCTTTCTCTATAATAGTTTCTACAAGAGGATGTTCAGGAGCCAACGCCAGGAACGTAACGCCAAAAATCGTGTCAAATCGAGTAGTAAAGGTCTCGATTTGCTGGTCAAGTTCTTTCGCATGGAAAGTAAGACGAGCTCCCTCTGAACGCCCAATCCAATTTTTCTGCATTAGACGCACTCGTTCCGGCCAGCCAGGAAGATGGTCCAGATCGTCAAGAAGTTCCTGCGCATAATCTGTAATGCGGAAAAACCACTGCTCAAGATTTTTCTTCACGACTTTCGTATTACAACGCCAACAGTGTCCTTCGCTATCTACCTGCTCATTCGCCAATACTGTATTACATTTGTTACACCAATTTACCGGTGCCTTCTTCCGGTACGCCAACCCCTTCTTAAAAAACTGAAGGAAAATCCATTGCGTCCAGCGATAATAATCAGGTTCGCATGTCTCTACACATCGTCGCCAGTCATAGCTGCAGCCCATCCGTTTCAACTGATCGATCATGTGTTCAATATTGTTCTTCGTCCACGTATACGGTGGAAGGCCATATTTTAGGGCTGCGTTTTCTGCAGGGAGGCCGAAGGCATCAAACCCCATAGGATGTAAAACATTGTACCCTTTCTTCCATAGGAATCGAGCCATCATATCACCAATGGAATAATTGCGGAGGTGCCCCATATGAAGAGCACCGCTAGGGTAAGGGAACATCTCAAGACAATAAAACTTCTTTTTGGAAGGATCGTTTTCTACGTTAAACGTTCCTTCTTCCTCCCATATTTTTTGCCATTTTTGCTCAATAGAATGGAAATCATAAGCCATGCATCTGCCTCCTTGCACTCAATACATGAAATCGTATTTAGGGATTATATCCCTCAGACTTAAAATGTGCAAAAATTCTTACGAAGGATCTTCCTCTTTTGCACGTCTAAGGAACGGTTTTATCAAATCCATAGGGAGCGGGAAAAACGTCGTAGAATTCCTCTCGCTGGCAATTTCTTTCAATGTTTGCAAATAACGGAGTTGTAATGTTATGGGAGAGACCTCCATCTGGCGAGCAGCTTCGCTCAAAGTTGTAGCTGCCTGCAATTCTCCCTCTGCATTAATAATCTTTGACCGCCGCTCTCGCTCTGCTTCTGCTTGTTTCGCCATCGCTCGTTTCATGGCCTCAGGCAATTCAAGTTCTTTCACTTCCACAGCGCTTACTTTGATTCCCCACGGATCTGTCCTCTCATCAATAATTTTCTGGAGAGCGCTATTGATCTTCTCTCTGGACGAAAGAACCTCATCTAGTTCCGCAGCACCAATTACCGAGCGAAGAGTGGTCTGAGACAAAAGACTCGTAGCCAGCATGTAATTTTCCACTTCAATAACAGAGTTAGTTGGATCCATAACCCTGAAGTAGACAACTGCATTCACCTTGATAGGAACATTATCTCGAGTAATAACTTCCTGTACTGGAACATCAAGAGTGACCACTCGAAGGTCTACTCTTATAATCTTATCGACAAATGGTATCACTATAACCAAACCTGGCCCTTTTGCCCCCGCTAGTCTACCAAGACGAAAGACGACAACTCGCTGAAATTCTGGGACTATCTTAATTGCCGATGCCAAGAAAAAAAGAAGAATAATGATAAACCCAAAAGAGCTGCCTAGATTAAAAAGGAAATATAAAAGACCATCCATCATATTTAACTCCCCTCTCTTTCGTTCAGAACAGATTCTTCCCGTTCTACAGCCACGACAAGAACCAAGCCCTCTACTTCAACAACCCGAACTGGCGTACCTGGCAAAAGTCTTTCCCCAGATTCGCTTCGCGCCTTCCAAAGCTCCCCATGGCACTTAACCAATCCATCCGGTTCCAATGCTTCAAGAACTTCCGCCCTATACCCAACAAGTCCTTCCTGGCCAGAATAGGGCTGTCTCCTCATAGATTTCCAAATATATACTACGGCAACACAGAATAAAAAAGAGATGGCTACTGTCATTCCCACAATAACGCTTCGCGATACATTCAATAGCTCACCCCCTGGAGCACGGAAAAGAATTAGCCCTCCCGTCACGAGAGCTGCCATTCCGAACAAACTCAAAATACCGATCCCACCTACGAGAAGGTCAAGAATAATCACTATAACTCCCGCTAGTAGCAGAATAAGCCCTGCCCAATTAAAGGGAAGCATTCGAAGGCCATAAGCCCCCATAAGAGCCATTACAGCTCCAGATGTTCCCAACACAAATCCTCCCGGAGTCAAAACTTCCATAACAATAGCAAAAATACCTGCCGTTAAAAGGATATACGCCACATTAGGGTCAGAAAGGAACTGAAGCATTTTTTCCCGAGGAGTCATGTCTATTTTTACTATAGTAGCTCCTGAGACCGATAGCAAACGCTCTCTCCCCTGAACAACCACAGGACGTCCATCAATAAAGCGTAATAACTCTTCCTCGTCACTCGCAATGACATCTATTATATTGCTCTTCAAAGCCTCTTGAGCCGTAAAGGAGAGACTTTCCGTCACCATTTTCTCAGCAATAGAGGAATTTCGCTTCCGCATTTGAGCTAAAGATCTCATATGAGCGGCTAAATCATTTGTCACTTTTCGCTTCATCTCTTCATCGGGAACATCCTTGCCAGAAGCCACTACTGGATGAGCCGCCCCCACATTAGTCCCTGGCGCCATAGCTGCTATATGGGCAGCTTCTAAAAGGAACGCCCCTGCCGAAGCAGCTCGTGCCCCTTTAGGAGAAACCCATATCACTACAGGAAGAGGAGCATCAAGAAGAGAAGC
This sequence comes from Aminobacterium mobile DSM 12262, assembly GCF_000526395.1. NCBI lineage: Bacteria > Thermotogati > Synergistota > Synergistia > Synergistales > Aminobacteriaceae > Aminobacterium > Aminobacterium mobile. The sequence goes on from NZ_JAFZ01000002.1 coordinate 93,701, forward strand.
TGTCATAGCTCTCATTGATGAGACAAGTCCACCTGGCGTATCAAGAGTAAAAACAACCGCTTCGGCCTGACTTTGCAGTGATTCTTCCATAATACGACCCATATATGATTCCATGGAAATTCCTACTGTTCCTTCCAGTGGAGCTATAACAACAATACTGCCAGAGACAGTTGAAGCATTTAAAACAGTGGTCATAAAAACGAACAAAAACAAGGCCCGCAGCCACGTTCCAACTCCCTTTGCCAACTGCCACTGCTTCCAGAGTCTCACGGCATAACCTCCTTCAGAACATCTCGCAAAGTTCTCACCGCACAAATATCCATTTCGTGAGGATATTCTCCCTTCTGCTGTGCGCTTACTATCGCTCTTTTAAATCCAAGTCGCGCAGCCTCTCGCAACCTTGTTCCAATGCGACCTACGGGACGAATTTCACCTGCCAATCCAACCTCACCCAGAAAACAACAATCCGCTGGCAATGATCTGTCACAAACAGAGGATGCCAATGCTACTGCTACTGCTAGATCAGCTCCGGGATCCTTTATAACCAAACCACCAGTTACATTCATATATATATCAAAAGAACTGCTGGGAATACCACCTCGTCTTTCGAGCACAGCTACAAGAAGATGAACCTTATTAATATCTATGCCCCTCGCCGTTCGTCTTGGGTATGGGAAACTCGTAGCGTTCGCCAATCCCTGAATTTCCGCCACAAAAGGAACTGATCCTTCCATAACCACCGTCATCGCTACTCCAGGCACAGAAACATCTGCCTTATTCCAATACAACCCGCTGGGGTCATCTACAGCCACGAGGCCTTGCTCCGTCATTTCAAAAATTCCAAGCTCATCGGTATTCCCGTATCTATTCTTTGTTCCTCGAAGCATACGATACGCCGACACATCATCACCAGAAAAAAGGAGAACTACATCTACCATATGCTCCAATAACATAGGACCGGCAATACGCCCTTCTTTCGTAATATGCCCTACCATCACAAAAGGAACATGTACTCCTTTAGCGCAATCTATGCACCGTTGCGCCACAGTTCGGACCTGAGAGGGTGTGCCCGGCCAGCCAGACTCTTCTGGATCTTTCATGGCCTGTACACTATCAAGTACTATTAATTGATGGTCTTCTATGTGGGAAAGAGCCGTTTCCACATCACTATCACAAAAAAGATCCACATTTTTATTCACAGCATGAAGACGTTTGGCTCTAAGAGCCACTTGAGAAGCAGATTCCTCCCCTGAGATATAAAGCACGCGTTTCCCCTGGTCAGCCATAGCTCCGCACACCTGCAAAAGCAAAGTAGATTTACCTATTCCCGGCTGTCCGCCAAGAAGCGCCACCCCTCCTGGCACCCATCCTCCTCCTAGAACACGATCAAGCTCTAAAATTCCTGAAGGAATACGGGCTGGCGGTTGCACGTCAATAATATTCATTGCCGCTGCAGGTGACGTACGAGAACTCCCCTTCCCTAGCCCCTCCATCTCCTCTTTAACGTACGTTCCCCACATGCCACAAGCAGAACACCGTCCTACCCATGTAAGACTTACATTCCCGCAATTGGAACATACATATCGTGCTCCACCATCTTTTTTCGCCATTTCATCGTCCCTCTCATAGAAGTGACTAAATTGTATCCTTATTTTTTTTACATGTCGATACTTTACAGATATAGAAGATCATGATAACATGCCATTCAAATTAATTATCACATTATCATTTTATCACGATAAAGGATGGCATACATGCGCTATATAAAACAACCTCAAGTAGTTTCTTGCGATGGGAACAACACCTTTCAGCACGTTACACAAAATATTGTTATGCGGGTGCAAGAGGAAGGTTGGCCTGCTGTGAAAGAATATGCCCGCGATTTCGATAATTATAAAGGGTCTTTTTACGTCTCCCAAGAAGAAACGAACCAGGCCCTATCCTCTCTTCCCTCCTCTATTCGCAGCGCCCTGGAACGAGCTATCACAAATGTGAGGATTTTTCATAAACGACAAAAAGAAATGTTCCAACCCATATTGTGCCCAATCGAAAAAGGGGTCACGGCAAGCTTACGTTTTTTGCCAGTCCGACGGGCCGCCATATATACCCCAGCTGGACGATACCCTCTCCCGAGCACTGCTATTATGGGTATTGTTCCCGCTCAGGAAGCAGGGGTCCAGGAAGTGGTCTTGTTTTCCCCACCTACAAAAGAGGGAAAACTGGCTCCAGTAATTGCGGCTACTGCCGCCTTGCTGGGCATAAAAGAAGTATGGGCTCTTGGTGGAGCTCATGGTGTTGCTGCTATGGCTACAGGAGCAGGCCCTATCAAAAAAGTCGACATGATCGTTGGCCCTGGAAATGCCTATGTTACTGAAGCTAAGCGAATTCTATCTGGCATTGTAGGAATAGATGGACTGGCTGGCCCAAGTGAGGTTCTTATTATTGCTGATAATACAGCGCACCCTCTCTGGCTAGCTGCCGATATTGCCGCTCAGTCTGAACACGATCCTATGGCCACTAGCACTCTTCTCTGTACCGATGAAGATATCGCAATACAAACACTTAAAAAATTGAATAAATTATTAGAAACCCTTCCTACGGCAAATATTGCAAAACAGGCTTGGGAAACAAATGGAACCATCGCTGTATGCTCTTTAAAAGAAGCTATTATCGAATGTAATAAACTCGCCCCCGAACATCTTCAGCTTTGTGTAGATACTCCAGAGAATGTTTTAGGGGCATGCACATCCTATGGTGCTGCTTTTCTAGGAAACTGGACACCTGTTCCCTTTGGAGACTATATTGCCGGGACAAATCATACTCTCCCAACCAGCAACAGGGCCCGTTATGCAGGAGGGCTCTGGACCGGTACCTTCTTACGCCCCATGACCTCACTACATATTGATAGGAACGGGGCAGAACTTTTAGCGGAAGACGGCATGAACCTGGCCCATATTGAGGGACTCGCCGCCCATAGTCTGTCTATGGCTTTACGGAGGAACCGTCCATGAATCGTCTACCACGAGGCTGTATCAATGTAGGGGGCTCTGTAGCTATTTCTATGGATCGCTGCAGAAAAGTTTTTATGGACCTCTTTGCTCCTTTTGGGTATGAACCTTTCTGGCCATCAGTTCTACAACTTCTGGAATCGGCTTGGCCACATCTTCCGCTCCCTTTTCGTCGTCGACTTATTGCTCTCAACACACCCTACGGGGAACCATGCTGCCTAAAAGCCGATTTAACTTTAGCGGCAGTCGCTTATTTCGCTTCTCACTATGCCCCCGGACAGCAACCTTTACGCCTTTGTTATGCTGATCGTATTTTTAAGAGACCCGAAAGGCATGAGAACCGTATAGAAAGCTTCCAGATAGGCGCCGAGCTTTTGGGGTGGGAGGGAGAGGGCGCCGACATAGAGATACTCTGGCTCTTATTGCAATGGCTCGACGGGATAGGACTTGATCAGAGTGTTCTTGTTATTGGCGATGTAACCTTTCTTCAGTACGCTCTGACCAACGTAAAGGCTACGGTGGCAGAGCGCCTTTCAACATACCTTCAGGAGGGGAATCTCGTAGCGTATGAAAAGGCTCTCTCTACATATGACATTCCAGAATATAGCTATAACATTCTGAAACATCTTCCCCATCTGAAAGGGGGGGAAGGCATTCTAAATAGAGGAGACAGTCTCATCGGTTCGTCGCAACATTTGGCTCCTCTACGGAAAATATTTCACACTCTTGATGATCTTGGATATGCCGAGAGAATTACATTAGATCTGAGTCTAATTCGAGAGCTTCATTATTATAGCGGTCCAGTCTTTCATATCTATGCCTGCCCATCTGGTCCTCTGATAGGTGGAGGCGGTCGCTATGATGGGCTCCTTGCAGAATATGGGCTAGGGGGCCAAGCAATTGGCTTCGCCGTTGACCTGGAAGAAATAGCCACTCTATCTCATCATTTCTCAACGCCCCGTTCCGCCATGATATGGAGCGCACTTCTTCCGCCAGAGTCTGCATTAAAGCGTGCTTCAGCCATATTCAAACGTGGCATAAGAGGAGAAATAAGCTGGAATAATAATGAGAAGCAATCTTATGATTCAGCTAAAGAAAGAGGCTATGAATGGTGGATCAATCTGGCAACAGAAGAGGTAACGAACCTGAAAACACACAAAAAAACGCCCCTTACACTATGGAAGAGGGGGGAGATACCATGCTCACAATAGCTTTACCAACAGGCCGCGTCATGAGAAATGCTATAGATTTTTGTGAAGAGATGGGGCTCCCAGTAGCAAAATTGAGAGAAACTGGACGTCAATTAGTTGTTCAAGAAGGGGATTTCCGTTACATACTGTCTAAACCTTCAGATGTTCCTCTTTATGTAAGCCACGGGGTTGCTGATATTGCTCTTGCGGGAAGCGATGTACTCAGAGAATGTACTGTGGATTACGTAGAACTAGCAGACACAGGGCGTGGACAGTGTCGGATCGTTATAGCCGGACCTCAAAAATTAAGAGTTCTCTTTTCTGGACACCCATCAGAGCTAATGTGGCTCAAAGTTGCTACAAAATATCCCCATATAGCTGACTCTTACTTTTCAGAAATGGGCGTCCAGGTAGAAATAATTCACCTTCACGGATCCATAGAACTTGCGCCAACTCTCGGCATGAGCGACTGTATTCTCGACATTGTTCAGACAGGAGACACGCTTATAGCCAATAAACTAGTAGTACTTAAGGAAATAGCGCCCGTCTCTCTTCGGCTTATAGCAAGCCGGCAAAGTGTCTCTTTAAAGTGGCAACAAACAATGGCTCTTCTTAAGACCATAACAACACCGAAAGGAGAAACGTCATATGAGCACTGAACTAGAGCGGCAAAGCAGAGAAACATCCGTTTCTCTATGTATATCTATCCCAGGAGATACGTGGACTCTAGATATACCCTGCGGCTTCCTTCGTCATATGATCCATCTTTTTCTCTTTCATAGCAACATTGGGGCTATTATCAAAGCCACTGGAGACCTCAAAGTAGATGCCCACCATCTTACGGAGGATATAGGAATTCTTCTCGGCAGGGCTTTTCTGAAAGAGCTGGAAGGACAAACTATACATCGTTACGGCTGGTGCGCTATGCCTATGGATGGCTCCCTTGCTCTTGTAGCAGTAGACATTAGTGGGCGGGGACAATTCTTTTGGGATGGAACTTTCCCTACAGCCACATGTGGAGATTTTGATCTTGAGTTAGTTCCTGAATTTTGGAAGGCATTTTGCAGGGAAAGCCGCATGACAATCCATGGACGTTTGTTGGCTGTAGATAATAGTCATCATGGCACGGAGGCTCTTTTTAAAGGTATAGGGCGGGCAATGAAAGACGCCGTAACATCTACAGACAGTCTTCAATCCACAAAAGGAATACTATTATGATCGACACTCAAATATATTTTATAGAAATTGGAGAGGTTTTTCATGATTATTTATCCCGCTATTGATCTTTACAAAAACAAGGTTGTTCGACTTCGACAGGGAGATTTTAGCCAACCGGTGTATTATCCTCTCTCACCTCTGACTGCTGCCAAATCTTTTGTAGAAGCTGGAGCATCGTGGGTTCATATTATAGATCTAGAAGGAGCCCAAGAGGGGCATCCTGCCCATTTACACATAATAAAGCCTATGCGGGAACTAGGACTTTCTGTTCAATACGGAGGCGGGCTTCGAACTATCAAAGACGTAAAAGAAGCTTTTCAGGCCGGTGCTAGTCGCCTCTATGTCGGAAGCCTCATTTGTCAATACAAAGACATAGCAGAGCAGCTCTACAAAAGTTGGGGAGACCTCATTATTCCAGCTATAGACATTAAAAGAGGGAAAGTGACAGTCAAAGGATGGACAACAACTCTTCAGTATTCTCCCGCCCATCTCCTGGACTATATGTATTACATTGGCTACACCACCATGCTCGTAACAGCTGTTCAAAAAGACGGTACGGCAGAGGGTCCAGACAAAAATCTCTACATCAAGCTTAAGCAAAAATTTCCAGGCCTCTATTTTATTGCTGCAGGGGGTATCGCTTCTCTAGTAGATATAGCAGAACTCAAAGCCATGGGATTAGAAGGAGCTGTAGTAGGACGAGCTCTTTATGATGGAATCATACATCTAAAGGATATTTTAAATGAGGTGGCTCTATGTCAATAAAACGCATTATTCCGTGTCTCGATGTAAAAAACGGACACGTCGTAAAAGGAATCAACTTTGTAAACCTAAGAGATGCTGGAAATCCTGCTGAAATGGCCCAACACTATGAGAAAGAACAAGCTGATGAATTGGTTTTCCTCGATATATCCGCCACACAGGAGGGTCGCAGTACTCAAAAAGAATGGGTGAAAGATGTGTCCAACAACCTATCCATTCCTTTCACAGTAGGAGGTGGGATAGGCTCTCCTCTTATTGCCCAAGAACTCATATCTCTTGGAGCCACTAAAATTTCTCTCAATACTGCTGCCGTACAAAATCCAGAGCTTATTTGTCTTTGCGTTGATCTTCTAGGAGAGGACAAGGTCGTACTTGCGGTAGATGTTAAAGAGACCCAAAAAGGATTTTGGGAGGTCTTCATAAATGGAGGGCAAACCCCTACGGGACTTAATGCTTTTCAGTGGATGAAACAGGGAGTAGAAATGGGGTGTTGCGAAATACTACTTACGTCTATGGATCGTGACGGAACCATGAAAGGATACGATATTCCTCTCCTCTCTTCAGCAGCACAAAATCTTCCTGTCCCCATCATAGCTTCAGGTGGAGCCGGAACAAAAGAACACATACTCGAAGGACTCCAGATCGGATGTGATGGTGCTCTTGCAGCCTCCATCTTTCACTTTGGGGCTGTGCGTATTCCGGAATTAAAAAAATGGCTACAGGCTCATGATGCCTCAGTTCGCCTGAAAGAGGATTAAAAATGGATTTTTCAAAAGTATGTTTTGACGATCAAGGGCTTATACCCGTAATAGTGCAAAATAGTTCCAGCAAAGAAGTTCTTATGCTGGCTTATGCCAATCGCCAGGCATTGGAAGAAACGGAAAAGACTGGAGAAATGTATTTCTGGAGCCGCTCCAGACAAAAACTATGGCATAAAGGAGAAACAAGCGGCAATACGATGAGAGTGGCAGGTCTTAGTCTCGATTGCGATGGCGATACGATTCTAGCGGAAGTGGAACCAGCCGGTCCTGCATGTCATACAGGGGCACGAACTTGTTTTTTCCGATCCTTACTTGAAAATACAATATGCTCTGCTCCTCATAAATACACAGCCCATTTTTTGGAGAAGCTTTGGTTTTATTTAACTGAACGCCAACATCACGACCCTTCCAAAAGCTATACAGCTCAACTCATTCAATCTGGGAAGAAAAGAACCGCCCAAAAAGTAGGAGAAGAAGGGGTGGAAACAGCGTTGGCTATTGCCGCTGGAGATACGGAAGAGGTCATCTATGAAGCTGCAGATTTAATCTACCACCTCATGGTAGGATTGCTTTCTGCCCATGTTTCTTTTTGGGACGTAATAGAGGAACTAAAAAGACGCCATAAAACTGCTTAATTAGGCCATGGGGAAAGAACACATCGCCCTTTTTTTTTGCCGAGGGCCAACACAATTTCATCAAAAGACGCCTCTGCTAAAAGGAGTACGGAACCATTCTCTGCTATGAGGCTCTTCAGCCAGTGAGAATCGGAGGATCGTAAAAAAGTCCTTCCCGGATACTGAGCCTGAAGTGCCTCTACTTCATTAGGGAAACATCGCCAGGAGATTTCAAGAGCATCGACAGGAAAGGATGATGGGATTGGTCCCAAAACAGCAGGATAGGAAAAAGAAGGCCGATCAATATGAGCCAAAATAACAAGGCCACCCTGTCTTTTCGCTTCAAGAGCTACCTCATCTACAGAATATCCAACCCCTTGGACTAAGAGTATCTCCTCTTCGTAAAGAATATCGTTCTTCTCAGAAATAACCAATTGATCTCCAAATATCTCGGGGCGATTGTGGATAAAAGGCATACGCTTCCAAAGCCAATTCTGAAAGATTTCCGCCGTTTTATAATCTCTAAAGAGGGTAACGATATGAATATCTTCTATTGTCTGGACCTCTATACCTGGAATAACCACAGGATTACTTTGTGCTGCCCTAAGCACAGCAGGCACATTCAAAGCAGAATTATGATCTGTTACAGCTATAATCTCTATCCCCTCTCTCCTGGCCTTCAGCACGATGTCTGGAGCACCCATTTCCAGCTCGCCACATGGAGAGAGAACTGTGTGGATATGGAGATCCACATGGAAAGGTTTAAGTGGCATGGAGATCTTATACAGATGCCCGCAATCCCATTTCATATAAATGCCCGCATATTTCAAAAACAGGCAAGGGAGAACATGCCAGAGTCAATTGTTCCTCGCGGCACCTCTCTATTAAATCTTCTGCTGGGCGACGTCCTGCGCCTACGATAATTAAGGGGATATCTTTTAAAACAGCAACTGCCGCTATATTCAAATGAGTCTGGACAGTGATCCATACCCATCTTTCTTTTGCTGTGGCCATGACAAAACTCAATAAATCGCCAGCAATAGCCCCCTCTACATTTATATCCTCTCTACCTTTTGCTACAACTTCAAGACTAAGTTTCTCTACTACAGTCTGAGTATTCAAAATCACCCCTCCTTTACGAGCCAAAAGCATGAGGCACTCTCCCTGACAAATTAGAAATCTCTTTACTCAAGTCAAGAATTCGTTCACGAAGCTTAAAAATGCAATCCGTCATTTCACCCTTCCCTCGCACTATATCTTCAGCCATGGCTCGACAGGATGGACGACCACATGAGCCACAATCAATATGGGGCAATTCTGCATAAATAGCATTCATATCTTTGAGCTTTGCCATCGCCTCACTTAAGTCGCTAGAAAGAGGAAGCCTCTGTTTAGGTTCAATTGTCTGTTCCAACTGCCAAATCCCTTTTTCATACCAACTGATGATCCGAGCCATTTCTTCCTCAGAAATGCTCCAATCCATCTTCATGTCGTCTATACGCAATCGTGAAAGGAACCGGGACTCATGAGTACCTACCCCTCCAATACACCCTAAATCACATGCCCGACACTCCACGTAATCCACCCCTCCCAGGCGCCCTAGCTCAAGCTCAGTTAAAAGATCCATGGTGTTTCGTAACCCCGATACTGCCACAGTGCGTAAGGGGCGATGGGAAAAAGATGCCACGTGGTAAGACTCTCCACCGGTTATAGACCACTTCAACCACCGATCATTTGTTTTATGAAGAACCTCTCCAGAAACTTTGGGGCTTCCAGCAAGAATGTCGTGGACAACCCGTCGAACCGACACAGTATAAGCGATAGTACTCAACTCTCGTCCTACAGGGTTTCGAACAAGAGTCATTTTCGCAGGGCAAGGCGCAATGAGGGTAATATCATCTTTTCGTTCCGTAGCATCTCGCCATAAAGCAACACTTGACTCCAAAGGGGATTCTACAGGCACCAAACGACCGGTAAGTTCGGGGAAATTGATCTGGATCAACCGTATAACTGCAGGACAGTAGGTAGAAATCAAAGGGAGACGCTCTACTTTTTCAGATTCTATAGAGCGGGCAATGGCATATGCCGCTACATCAAATGCCAAAGCTTCATACTCTAAAATATCCTCCATTCCATCAGATTCCAAAGCCTCTTTAACAAGGGAAGGAGACTCATATGAACCAATTTGCACATAGAAGCAAGGATCTGCAATAAGAACAAGCTTTTTCTGGGATCTGAGAAGTTCCCACTCGTCTTCATTGAGAATTATGGCTTTTTCTCGACACTTACGAATACACTCACCACAATCGATACAGAGATCTGAAATTATATGGACACAGCCGGTAAATACCCGCATCGCTTCAGTGGGACACGTTTTAATGCAATTCGCACAACCTCGGCACCGTACCTCCTGAACCCTGACTCCGCCAGCCATGAGAATACCCCCTTCTCTCTAGCCCTTGTGAAAAAAAATAGTGGCGCTTAAAACAGTTCCCTTCCCTATCACAGAGTCAATCTTCATCTTATCTGAATGCCGTTTAATGTTAGGAAGCCCCATCCCCGCGCCAAAGCCCAACTCTCGCACCTCATCTGAAGCAGTGGAATATCCTTCCTGCATAGCCAGATCTATGTCGATAATGCCTGGCCCCGTATCGATCGCCCATATTTCAAGACGATCTGTATACACAGCTAATCGAATAGTCCCCCCACCTGCATGAAGGACAAGGTTCATTTCTGCTTCATAAGCAACAACAGAGGCGCGGCGGATAATATCTGAGGCAATACCCAACATTTTCATCGTAGCTTTGAACTGGGTAGAAGCTTCGCCTATAGCCATAAAATCCCGTCCTGCCACAGTATATTCTTCTATGTACGGCTCCTGTATCAAAACCTACACCTCTCTGGCAGGAATATCGCAGGGCAGGACTCCCTCTCTATAGAGAATTCCACACGTCTCGAACATACTGTTATGGCATAAAATTACAGGCATTTCCAGCTGAGCAGCTAATTTCACCGCCCCTTCCTGCGGTCGTTTCCCACGTACAAATACTACCGCTGGAATATCAAGCATTTGTGCCGTACGAATAATCTGTACATTTGTGAGCCCTGTAAGAAGCAAGGATCCAGGTCGTGCAAAAGCTAAAACATCGCTCATAAGGTCAGCTCCATAAGCATATTCAATCTCTATTGTATCGAGCAAATTTTCACCATACAATATTTCGCCATGAATGTGCCTTACTACTTCACGAAGTTTCATCCCCCCAACCTCCCACCTCTCTGTTTAGTCTGCGTTTGCACCTCGAACTTTCAACACAGCTACTGTCTGAAACCTATTGTTTTCTACTTTCATAATCGCAACTTGCCGCTCTTCAGGACGGTGTGTTAAAGAGTTAAAACGCAAAGGTTCCTTCCCTAAAGTAATGCCTTCTACATCTGTCATCCCTTTAGCTATAACATCTGGAGAAGACATCCCAGCCCTCTGAAGGGCTGATAAAAGCCACATGCCACTTGTCCAGGCCCGCGCCGCTGCCACGCGATCTGGAATATGTTTTCTCGTAATCTGCCATATTTTCCTTTCGAGGACAGCCAAATATGGATCTTCCTCCAAGGGTCTTTTCTGGCTTACCGCTATCAAGCCAGTACACCTCAACAGCTCTCTATCAATAGGTTCTCCGCCATACCAGAGAGCAAAAGCCTCTCCTCTTTGATGACGCTGCCGATAGATATCTGTAACAGATAGAGTATCCAGCCAGAGGATAAAAGCTTTCGCCCCTCCCTGTGTAGCCTCCTGACATACCATCTGGTATCCATTATCGCCCGCCCCCCTCTTCCAAAAAGCCAAAGTTGAGCGCCCATGTTGGTCGGCAAGAGCTGCATACAAATCGGCACACAGAGATAAAACAGGGTCAAGGCCATCTACAAACTGTGCTACAGGCACCCCTTTGGGAAGAGTTTTCTCCCCATATTGAGCCAAAGCCCCTGCTCTGTGCGATAGAGGCAAATCGAGGGCAAAAGCGTAGGGGTACACTTTCCCCGTCGCATCACGTAGAGAAACCCCTTCTCCAAAAGCAGAAAGAAAAAGAGGCCCCATCACTCCCACTTGGGGGATAAGCTCTTTATCTACATGATCACCAGAAAAACTTAAAAGAGCCACACGATTGCTCCACTCGCCTAACCGTTCAGTTGTTTTCCCCACTTCCAGAGGAGACTCTTTCACAAACAAAACATCGTATCCGGCAAGACCCCGGGCACTTTCATTCGTCTCTTTTTCTAGTATGGAGAGGGCAAGAGAGATGGACTGTCCCTCATCGCTCTCCCATCCCCCTGCTGGAGGCAGAACAGAAACGATCCAAATCCACCCTTCCTTTAAGCCTGTCTGCTGGTCTTGAGACAAGACTGCCCCGCAGCTCGGCCCAATTAATAAACAAACAATTACACCCGCAACAAAAGCAACAAATGAGATCTTTCGTAAAACCTTCACGATTTCTACTTACCGTTTATACCCAATAATATCCCGCAACAGCTTTTTTCGCGCCATTACGTCTTCTTCTTTTTCAACACCTTTAGGAATAAATCCGTCTATAACCCCCACAACACCTCGCCCTTGCTCGGACTCACAGATAACAGCCTGAATGGGGTTCGCTGTCGCTGCAAAAATGCGGCAGACTTCCTGGCAGTTTTTAATGCGGTCAAGAATATTAATGGGATATCCGTTGCGAAGCACTATGATAAAAGTATGCCCTGAACTCAGCTTTTTAGCGTTATTGACAGCTATTGTTATAAGATCTTCGGCATTACCATCGCAGCGAATAAGGCAATCACCTGATGCCTCACAAAAAGCAATTCCGAACTGAAGTGAAGGGGACGAAGTGATAAGGGCTTCATATAGATCCTCTACGGTTTTTATAAAATGGCTCTGCCCAAGAATAATATTACAATCTTCAGGATACTCCATCTGCTCAAGAACCCAACGACGAATCTCTGGCATTTATAGCTCCTCCTTGCTTCTCATAGTAGTAAAAGTTAAATATCTATATATTTTTATAATACTACACGTTTGCTTCCTCTGCCATCGGACCAACGGCCTGAAAGGAGGTAATCGACCAGATGTACAAATCCCTGTTTTTTTACAGAAGGCATAATGATATGGGCACGTTCAAGAATTTGAGGAACGGCATCCTCTGGCGCTACACGAATATGAGCCTCATCAAAAAGAGCAAGGTCATTACAATGATCTCCAGCCGCTACAACAACTTCTGGAGCAATAGGCAATCGCTCTAGATACCAAGAAAGAGCTGCTCCTTTAGATACCCCTATAGGCACTACATCAAGGAAGTCGTCGCCTGAACGCATTACATCGACAACGTCTCCAAGAACTGCCCCAATATGCTCTTCAAAACGCAATATTTCTCTGGGGTCTCCATAAAATATAATACGAAAAACTCGCTCTGTTACATGAGGTGTTTGCAGAGTATCGTCTACTAAAACATTGGCTCGAGTGAGGAATCTTCGAGTCTCTTCGTCTGTTTTACGGCATATTGCAGATTCATCGGTAAATATTTGCATCTCAAGAGGGACCTGCCAACCGATGTGAAGAACTTCTTCCACAACGTCAGTGGGGAGGGTTGCCTCCCACAAAACTTTTCCCGAAAGGGGTTCCATAAGCCGGGCTCCATCATAAACTACTGCCGGGAGCCAAGCACCAATGGATTTAATATGGTCAATAGCTGTGGCTAAAATACGCCCTGTCGCCACCATGATCTCCCATCCGTGATTTCGCAAGCGATCACAGGCTGCAATAACATGAGGATGCACAATTTCTCCATGGGAAAGGGTTCCGTCAATATCGGTTACAAGAATCTTCCTCTTCATATATTTCCTCCGTTTCTCTATACAAAAAGAGGGTTGCGCCAAAACGGGCACAACCCTGAACGGTCTTCATCTGTTTCTCTAATCTATGCGTTACTTCGTAGCAGCACTCTTTTTCAGTTCTTGAACAACATCATCAGTGATGTCAATGCCACCGAAATATACGGCGCTTTTTTCGATCACCACGGTGATGCCCTTCATTTTAGCTACAGTTCTTACAGCCATCTGTGCTTCCTTGAAAAGAGGCTCCATCAGGCGTTGCTCTTCCATAGCCAGTTCATGCCGCTTCGTTTGATAGATTTCCATCTTTTTGTTCTGATCAGACTCTTTTTCAACAGCAGCTTTCATTTCGTTTTCTTTGGTCTGGCTAATGGTCTTCAACTGCTGGGTTACCCCTTCAAACTTAGGGTGCTGAAACACGATTTTCTGAGAATCAATAACCCCTATTTTTTCCTCAGCCATAGCTGCGCCAGCGAGCAGAAACATCGCTAAAAGAGCCAGAGAAACAATAAAAACCAACCTTCTTGACGCTATCATTCAAAGACCTCCCCCAAAACGGAAAAGTTACTCACTTTCAGGAATTGTAACGTTGAAACAATTATAAGTCTAGGTGGGAAATACTGATTCCATAAAAACATAACTATATCTCATGCCCAATTTTACAGTTTCTTTTTAAGAAGATACTCTGCATAAAGAAGATCCGATTCGCTATCTATATCCACACTCGATTCCTCGTCCATAAAATAGGGGTAAAAAGGGAAATTGATGAAACGCTGTTTTTTTAAAAAAACATCTGAATGGATATAATATATTGCTCCATTTATTCTCCATGTCTTAGGTAAATTTTGTCTTGGCATTTCAAAATACTCTTGCCCCATCAGCGGAGTTAGCTTTCCACCTTCCTCCACAAACATTTTATAAGGTGTATGATTAACCTCTGCAAGGCTCACAGCACAATTGAAATGTTCTTCTCTTGCAGATCTGATACACTCATCTATTTGTAAAGAATTTCTTAAAGGAGATGTCGGTTGAAGCAACACTATCTCTTCCTTCCCACAACTATGTATCCCCATAGCGTCAAGGGCATGAAGAACTACTGGAGCTGTAGGCGTGTCATCTCTAGCAAGATCCACTGGTCTGGATATTACTTGTATACCTAAAGAACGTCCATATTCAGCAATTTCTAGATCTTCTGTCGTTAACCAACAATAATCAATACATTTAGATTGCAATGCTGCCTGGATTGTCCATCCTAAAAGAGGTTGCCCGCCGAGAATACGCATATTTTTTCTTCGTATTCCCTTGCTCCCTCCTCTGGCTGGAATAATAGCAATACATCTCACAGATAACCATCCTCTTTTCTTAAAAATAAATCCTGAAACTGTTTTTGACGAGATCTCTCCCAAACATGTTTTCCAAGAAGGACAGACAAAAAACGCTCTGTGCTTTTTCCGTCGCCAAATTGGAAAGAGGATGCTATTTCGCTCTCTTTCATGTTAATAGCCTTATGTATTGCATCAATAATGGCTGTTCTCTGGGGAGGAGTATTTAGGACTGAAGGGAGACTGGTTCTACCGTTCTGACGAGAACCTATATTTATAGTTGGAATTCCATAAACTGGAGCTTCATGAATACCCGAGCTGGAATTTCCTATTATGAAATCAGCATTTTTAAGAAAAGTAAGAAAAAATTCAAAACGAAGAGATGGAAAAAAACGAAATCGTGAAGATTTTTGTAATGTTTTATATGCTTCCAATATAATATCGCAGCCAGGATCATTGTTAGGATATATAGCTATAAATTGCCTTCCACTTTCATCTATTCCCAAACAAATTTCTTCTATTTGTTCTCTCAAAGAAGAAAGCTCTGTTGTAACTGGGTGAAACATAAAAATCCCATATTTGTCAAAAGGAACGTCATAACGTTGTTTCGCCTCTTTTATAGAAGGCAAATTCTCAGAAAGCATTATATCGATATCAGGGGAACCTATAACATAAATAGAATTTTTAAGTTCCCCCATCTGCACTAACCTTTGCGCTGACTGATTATTAGCCACAAAGTGAAGATGGGCAAGTTTAGTTATGGAATGACGTATGGTTTCATCAATTGTTCCCGATATTTCTCCACCCTCTATATGAGCAACTAAAATATTATTCAATGAACCAACAATCGCCCCCGACAAGGCTTCCACTCTATCCCCATGTACAACAATCATATCCGGCGTCACTTCGTGAACATACCTAGATAAGCCAGCAACTGT
This sequence comes from Aminobacterium mobile DSM 12262, assembly GCF_000526395.1. Lineage (NCBI taxonomy): Bacteria > Thermotogati > Synergistota > Synergistia > Synergistales > Aminobacteriaceae > Aminobacterium > Aminobacterium mobile. Next base: position 109,382 of record NZ_JAFZ01000002.1, read on the forward strand.
ATTAGACAAAACCAGATCCATAGGCTCTCCATATATCTGATTCATAAATACGTGAATATGTTCAGATAAGCCATCTTTTTCAAATTCGTTAACGGTATAGCCATATCTAGCCAACGTATGCATCCCCGTAACAAAAACCTTGCATTCAAGGGAAGACGTTTGCTTAACGCCACGAATCAAAGGTTTTAACTTGCCATAATCTGCCCTTGTTCCCGAAATAAAGAGAATCACTTTCTTTTGAACCACTACAATAGATCCTCCCATCGTATCTGATTCCCTGCAAAAATATTACTTTTCGCCTTACGCCCTAAAATGGAACAATATTCACTTGCCGGAATTTCTCCCGTCCCTGGTCGCTTAACCCATATATTCGTTTCTGTTAATATATCTCCCTGCTTTATATCTGTTTCTGCAACAACACAGGCATACGCAAAATCTATAGTTGGTTTTTCTTCCGGAAGAATATCCTTTGTCCCTCCTAGAGCCTTATAAATAGCTTTACTTCCGTATATAAGTTCCCCTAGCTCTTTAGGATCCATAGAGATAGGGATATCTGGCCCCGGCCATGCTTTATCAGAAGTAAAATGTCTCTCTAATATAGAAGCACCTAGAGCCACTGCTCCCAAACACGGATAAATTGTTTTGCAATGATCTGAAAGCCCTAGAACTGCATCAGGGAAAGCCGTTTTTAACTGGTGTAAAGCTCCTAGGCGAACCTTATCATAGGGTGTAGGGTACATACTTGTACAGTGTAAAAGAGCGAAAGGAACTTGATATTTTCGTAAAATATTTACAGACACCATTATTGATGCAATATCATTCATACCAGTACTTAATATAACAGGTTTTTTAAAGGAAGCGATGAGTTCTACCAAAGGATAATTGTTACATTCTCCCGACCCTATTTTATAAGCTTCAACACCCAAACGCTCCAAACGAAGAGCTGCTGCACGAGAAAAAGGAGTACTTAAAAAAATAAGCCCCTTGCTCTCTACATACTTTTTTAATTCTCTCTCTTCTCCCTCTGAAAGAGAGCATCTTTTCATTATGTTCCATATAGACTCTTCTGCATTAGAAGGGATTATATTTTGAGCGCTAGGAACCATTTCATCTTCTATAATATGAGACTGAAACTTTATACACTCACAACCGACAAGGGCCGCATCATCCACCATTTGGAAAGCTTTATTTAAACTCCCCTCATGGTTTATACCAACCTCAGCTATCACTAAAGGGCTATACCCCTCTCCAATGTAGCGTTTCCCTATTCTAAAGCAAGGCATCATTTATCACCCCAAAACACATAAATAAGGTTATTTTTTACATATAATAATCATCGTATCAGAAAAGCCTAGCTCATCAACTCTTTTTTGCAAAACAGGAGCCACACTCATTAAATCGTCTATAAAACTACTTTTTGTTATATTTTTACTTGCCGAAGCAGTCATAATAAAATCGGATATGTCTTGTCCAAAAGTCCATACATTTATTGGTTTTAATTTCGCTTTTTTAAGCATAATTTCCGCAGATTTTTCTGTAAATATATGGATATGATCAGGAGGGTATATATGCCTACATGCCATTTCATTAAAAATCAGGTTACTAAAGCTACTGATCGACGGATGTCTTGGAATCTCCATAACTATATACGAACCTTCCATTATGTTAGCACTCACATTTTCTAACATAGAAACAGGATTCTCTAAATGTTCTAATATATTGAAAAGAGAAATAATGTTGCCATTCACTAAATAATTATGAGCATTTAAATCACTCACATAATCACATATAATATTGATTCCCTTACACCTAGCAAATTCAATTTCTTCTGTATCCGCATCTATACCTAAAACTTTATATCCTAAACCTTGAGCTGCGAATAAAATTTCCCCTGTTCCACAACCTATATCGATCCAAAGTCCTTTCTTTTTTACTTCGCTAGAAACCCATTCGACTTTAGGAGAGGCTATTTGTTCTACTCTTTTTTCAAAAAGCTCTTCGCTTAAGTAGACCGTATGTTGCAGACTTTTGTTCTGACCTCCTTGATAAAGTTGTTTCATTTCTTTCTTACCTATTATATCCCTTAAATAAATATGACCACAATTTAGACATTGTTCGTAATCGAAACCATAAATTGTTACAAATTTCACGTGATTAGACCGGCCACATATAGGGCATTTTTCTATACATCCTTTATGCCCGTAGTTTAAGGCTAGTTCTCGATGTTTTTCTGCACTTTTAATCTTCCAAGTCAAATCTCTGTTAAGATTTTGCATATTTATATCTTTGCTATATTTCCTATTGATTTCCTTAAACGCCCCATAGTTCAATTTATTGTCTCTCCCTATTAATCTCATTCAACCTAAACTAATTAAGGGATTTTGTTCCTGAGGTATAAGAACACCATTTACAGTAAATAATAAAAAGCCGGCTTTGAAGCCGGCTTGAGCATTTATGCTTTCACATCTAACATCATCCCAAGCAAATCTTGTACGTGTTTTACAAGATTCACGACTTCATCGGGTGGAATTTTCCGTACTACCTGATCTTTCACAGTGTCAATTACCTCAACCTGAAAAAGATCGGCTTCTTCCACATATTTGAACTTCAAATTACGATCAAAAATCCGAACTATTTCCTCCGCTTGGGAAAGCACATTCTTTAGTTCTTCCTTATTTTGCACAAGAGGAAGCTCTTTGCGAGATGAATTACTCGCACCCCGACTAACCCCAACCTGCTGAATAGGCAAAGGAGAGAGCGACATACCAACAGGACTGGAGGCGATCCCTTGTTTAAATGAAATATCCACTATAGTTCCTCCATTCCTCTTTTATAAAAAGAGGGGCTTTAAGCCCCTCTTACGACACGATATATCTCTCTTTTTTTACCTACCGAAGCAGCTGCATAACAGCGTTCGGCAACTGGTTAGCCTGAGCAAGCATGGAGTTACCAGCCTGCATAAGGATGTTGAGCTTCGTAAAGGTCATCATCTCTTTGGCCATATCAAGGTCACGAATACGGCTTTCAGCAGCGGTCAGGTTCGTACTGGCAGTAGTCAGGTTATTGATAGTATGCTCCAAACGATTCTGGTATGCACCAAGGTTCGCTCTCTGGCTGGACACACGATCTATAGCGCTATCGATAACCGTGATAGACCGAGTCGCAGCCTCCCTATCGGTTACAAGAACCTTATTGAGTCCAAGAGAACGAGCACTCATATCACCAATGTAGACTCCCATATCTTCCTTCTCGTTGGCACCGATCTGGAATACCGTTGTGTTATCCGCAAGGTGAACAGTAGTATCATAGGCCTGAGCAGTAGCAGAAACAGTCCATTTCTTAGCCGCATCATCCCACTTCGCTTCAAGACCAGCCATTGCATCAATTTCAACGTCTATATTGGAATGTACAACTCCTACAAGCTGATTACCAGTTACCTCTACCTGATTCACGTTCGTACCAGTATGGGCATTAGTAACTCTTACATTGAATGTGTTTTCTGTAGCCTTCTGAACTTCATTCAGGCTCAGAGCTTTTACTACATCCTCATCGCCAATGAAGTTCAAGTTTCCAGCCTTTCCTGTAATAGCGCTGGAAATAACCAAGGTTCCTCGCACAGAATAGGGAGTATTGTCCGTATCCTTCTCTACAAAGTTAGCGAAATTCGCTTTATTATCGTCACGATTTGCTGCATCCAATACTTTTATTTGGTCTAAGCCAGAAGAAATGGCGTTGTTAAGCTTTAAGGCCAGATCTCCAAGGGTATCCTGACTATAGAGAGTAATACTGGCATCTTTACCGTCTCCCTGAATGAGCTTAATAGTTTGAGGATCGTCGATAAGGAAACGCCCAGAAGAAGCATCCCAGAACTTGTCGAGGTCTCGAAGGCTCACATCTGCGTAGGCTTCATCTCCAGCGTCAAGCTGTCGGAAAGTAGCTTCACCAGCTGCTAGTGTTCCCATGCCAAACTTGTAAGTAGAAAGTTGAGCCGTGCCATCCTCATCAAAAGCCCAGAACTTCAATTCTTTCTGCGTATCGTTTATTGCATCATCAGCAAAATAGAACTGCATGGTCTGTGCTTTACCATTATCCGGTGTCACTGTAAATTTAAGCCCATCCTCTGAAGCAGCAGCTGCCTGACGTCCCACATTAATTATAAACTGCTCTCCTACTTTGACATCAGTAATCATAGTGCTTGTGACATTCCCACCAGTCAAAGCTTTAAAGGCAAGCCCCGCAGCAGAAGTGGCAGCTAAAGCAGTTTCAGTATCTGCAGCAGCGAAATCAATAGTAATGTCTTTTTCCGCACTCTGCATTACCTTACCAGCAGTAGAACCCATAGTCTGCACTTTAATGTTAAATGTTACCTTATCTCCATTAATGGCTTTTACTTCCCACAAAACCGAGCCATTCACTGTATTTCCAGTGAACATTGTCTTTGCAGCAGTTGCAAGAAAGCTCGTAAAGCCAGAGGGGACATTATTTTGCGCACCAAAGCTATAGCTCAAGGTCACGTTAGTTGTGGTAGCCCCTGTTAAAGTTGCATTTATCTTCACAGAAGTAGCATTGGCGCTCGCATGGACAAGTCCTTCTCCAGAAAGAGTTTTAATACCAAGAGCTTCTTTGCCAGAAACATCAGCGATAACATCGTCATGCTTTACCTTGAAGATATCGCTCTTTTGCACTTGAGCCTGTCCTGCCTTGGCTTCAACAGAAAGCTTGTAGTTGCCTTCAGCTACGATCTTCTGACCATACTGGTCGATTGTGCGAAGTCCGCCACGTACAAAAACTTTGGTCTCAAGCTGATCTGTAGACCAGAGCACAGAAGCTGAACCATCAAGAAGCTTCTTTTTGTTGAACTGGGTTGTTCCGGAAATACGGTCAATTTCATCTCGAAGCTGATCCACTTCAAGCTGAATGTACTGACGATCCTGAGAGGTCAGAGTATCGTTTGCACCTTGTACGCTCAGTTCACGCATTCTCTGAAGAATAGAATGAGTTTCGTTCAAAGCTCCTTCAGCAGTCTGGATCATGGAAATGCCGTCTTGTGCGTTGTTCACTGCCTGATCCAATCCCTTATACTGAGCGCGCATTTTTTCACTGATGGCAAGTCCAGCCGCATCATCAGCAGCACTGTTAATACGAAGACCTGTGGAAAGTTTGTTAATGGATTTCTGAAGGGAACCATTTGTCTGGCTTACAGAATTGTAAGCGAAAAGTGCAGGAATATTATGATACACTCGCATTATTATTTCCTCCTCCTTGAGGGTTATTAAAATTCTTCCTTGAAAATTCCATTATTCCATTTGTAAAGCCATATTCTTCTTTAGATGTCGTTTCCACCTCCTCACGTTTTCTTTACCACACATTTATATATCGACAGCTTCTTCTGCCTTCTTAAGGGAGACACCCCAAAAAAATGATATTTTTTGCGCATATTTTTCCTGTCTCTCTTTTGATAGCCCCGATAAGAAGCGTTCTGCAGTCCAGGCTGCCCAATTTCCTCCAGCTGATTTCTTAAAAAACTGGTGGAATGGTTCATTTTCTGGCGCGTCTAAAATACAACAACAAGCCCTATTAAAGGTTTCTTGATCCCCTTCCCAGAAAGAGGCTTCGCCATCAAGAAGTGTGGCAAGAAGAGAGTTAAAAGCACTCTCCCCTCCCTTTTTCTGCTCTATATACACTGCAAAACTTCGCAAAAGGGCAGGAAGAAGAGCCATTAAAGACATAGCTCCGTCAATCTCTGCCTCTGTTACCTGATATGCGTTATGGCGCACCGCAAAAATAAGCCGGGCTATTTCAATATATCCATTAAGCTCTCCCTCTATAAGTTTCTTCCATGCCATACACCATTCACCTAAAAAACCGGGGAAGTGTGCCGAAACCCATTCGATGAATATATTGAGATCCTTATCTAGGCCAGCGAGATAGCTCGTTAAAAGAAGTCGCCCCACAATAAGAGGCTTATTACCGTCAAGACAAGATTCAATCCACGGTTCCCACCACTCGTCTTCGCCTTTTTTTATTTCACGCCATAAAGCGCGAGAAGAAAGGGCATCCCCTTCTTCTTCGCTGAGAGCTAACTCAACCCATAAGTAATGTGTTCTTTCAAGATACGCAGCCACTGCCGCTACGTCTTCGTAGACATGGGCCCAGAAAGAGGTAAAATCCTTATGTTTCCACGTATCTGGGAACGGCCTATTCCAAAATTCACCAGATTTGGAAAATACCATAATAGACTGCAAGCCGACAGACACCTTTTGTGCGTCATACCATAAAAGTTGCCACCGATGGAAAAGAGTTACAGATGTAGGGTGTAGATTTTTTAAAGACAAATTCAACCCTTGACGGTACATGCTCTGAATTTCTTCTAAAAGATCAGCGCACCGGTGCTGTAACATTTCAATTTCTTCAGCCACACATACGGCCCGGTCCCTATCTACACCACTTTCAAGAGTCTCTTCTTCACTTTTTTCATAAGATACGGCAAGATGCTTTTCTTTCCAATTCTCTATACGTTGTGCAAAAGAAAGGTGTATTGCCCCTTCAATCCAGGCTCCCCCTTCTGTACAGTTATAAACAGGAGTTTGCGTAGAAGCTATACAACGCTCAAAATAGACGAGAAACGAATACCAATGGTCATTGGTTTCTACTGTAGTACTTTTATCCCAGCTTTGAATAGCAGCGAACCCTTTCTGGCCATACTCATGATGCCCAAATGACGAAGCATGAGTCTGCCCATCTGGTCCATAAGCCAAATCTTGTCCTATAAAAACAATTTCACTGGGCTGTAAGGCTTCAGCAAGGTGAAAACACAAATGGCTGACACATAAACCGCTTCGTATATCTGGCATTTTCATGACCCCAGCCAGGTACGACCCCAACGCATCACAATTTGTAAGGGATACTGACCCTGGCCAAGTGGCCACAAGAGCTGGGTGAACTTTGGTTCCAGCTACAAATACGGCGTGAGAAGCCTCTTCCCTAAAGTCACGTATAATAGGCTTCATGCGTTCGTAGATAATTCGAGATGAATCGAGAGCCACAATAGCGTGGGGGATAACACCCGCCTCAAAAAGTCCTTGCGCTATAACGTCATTGGCTATAATCACCGCAAAATGTTGGGCTTCTTTAAGAAGGGGAATCTGTTTGTCCAAGGAGGGTCCTGCCGACACGATAATAGCCGGTTTGCTATGCCAGAGTTCCTTCAAACGCGTCAGGGGAACCATGCCTCGATGCCGTACAGTGCAGCCATTAACAATATTATGGGCCATCTCACGATAGGCCCGTTCAGCATCAATAAACTGTGATTGTATTTCTCCCCCTAAAGCTGTTTTAAACTCTCTGATAATTTCCCGAACCTCATCAATACGGTTGTTACTATTTTTCGTATTATGAACAAAAACACAAGGGGCCTGATTCAACAGACCACCATGCCTCTGGAATACCTGCCGCCACTGGTTCTCTCGGTCTATAGATGTTTTCCCAACCACCCATGAAATACCGGGGCTCGCCAAAAGTCCTTCCATTTCATGAATATGCATACACCAGTAAAGAAGGGCCGGGTCGGTTTCCACTATTACAGCCCGATTCATGCGCTCCTGAGTTATTGTATGGGCAAAACTGTACCCCAGGCCAAAACCTACATACAGGTTAATGTCTTCTTTTCGGCCTCCATCTATCTCAAGAAAAGATTTGCCTCGAAGTTCCAGGAAACGCGTTATGCCTTCAGTATCGCGGAGCTCTGCATATTGCTCATTTATGTTCAGAGAAAAAGTACTGTATTTTTCATCTTCTGAGTAGCCCAACAACAATTCCGCAGCCTGAGGATTGCTTTTTTCCAAGGCCCTTAGGTTTCGCTGCCAAAGTTCGAAATTAGGCGTAAGGGATCTCATTAGCATTTTTTGTTATCCTTGTTGCTCTCTCGCAATGTTTTACGAAGGAGCTCTTCTGTTTCTTTTCCTATACTCATGGGCGCTGCCGCCTTTATATTTTCCCGAGCCGTCTCAATCCAGATCTCTTTTCTCCAGACTCTCACGTTCCGAGGCGCTTCTATTCCAATACGCACAGTGTCGCCACGTACTTCGAGAATAGATATTTCTATGGCATCGCCAATCACAAGAGCTTCGCCAACTTTTCGGCTGAGAACGAGCATCAGGACTCGCCCCCTACAGCCTGTTTCCTCATTAAATCCCGAACGCTCTGAGGCAACACTGGCGTTCTCACCTCGTAGGCTTCATTACCCGAAATTACCTGTTTTGCCATGCGCTCTTCGTGGTTAACAACAATAGGTGCACGCAGGTTCGCAGTCATATCCCACGGAGCTGCTGGAGGGACAGTAACGACAACCATAACAGTCAATTTATGTGCATCTCCGCCAAGAGCCTCTAAATCCTCGCTGCTCAGGGCCGGATCATAATTTTTCTCTATAAGAAGGGGGGAAACAACAGGCAACGCTACATCTTCGTCTTTAACGCTCTGCAGCCATTTTATAGGATTCTCGTCCTCTCCTGCCACCACCCATTCGTAATGGTCTTCAAATCCCGGAAGGCCTTTGGGGAAATAAACCACCGCTTCCGATGTCACTTCTAAACGGCCGAAACGGGTCGTTTCAAGTACGCGGGTCATAATCTATACACCTCCGCACAAATCGTTTATCTATCGCAAAAAGTCCACAAGGGTGGGCTGCACTATGCGAGCGATAATCGCCAAACTCGCCTGATATACGGCTTCGTTCATCTTATATTGGGTATAAGCTTCAGCCAGATCAACATCAGACACTTTGCTATAAAGATCTGTCAAGTTCAGGTTATTCTGCTTCAAACGAGCATTATTGGATGTATATCGTTTTTGAACGGCTCCTTCTCGCGTCCGAATACGAAGCAGGTTATCTTGAAAACTATCTATCTTTCCCATCAACGCACTACTAATGCCCTCTTGATCCCCTTGGCGGACAGCCCTGGCTAAATTATCTAAAACCCCAAAAAAATCACTGGCCTCTCGATCAGCTCCTGTTCGCACAGCTACCCTTTGAGAATAGGGGCCAGATCCGCCTCTGCTTGACGTTTCCATGGCCGGAGTTCCTAATAGGGCGCTAGAATCGTCTCCATTCTGCTCTACCTTAAAGGAATATCCTTTTGGAGACCAGAAAACAAGCCGTTCCTCTCCGCCATCTTTAACAATTCCCGCCCGTATATCTTGCCCCTGAAAACGGCTGTTGATTGTATTGACGAGGTCTTGTATTCCTACAGGGTGACCTGCCTCTGCTGGAGCAAGAGTAGAGAGATCAATAGAGTGTTTCATTCCCTTTATCGATACCGTGAGGGTTCCGTTCGCAGGAGGAGTCCATCCCGATATGTCAACTGTTCCCTTTACCGCATTGTCGATGTTCATCATATCACTGGCAACAGATCCCTTTACGTCATATACAGTTAACCGCGAGCCGTCTTTAGCCACAAGACCGAACTGTATTTGGGAACCATTTACGCCAGGCTGAGGGTCAAAATAGGAAACATCTATCCAATCCCCTGCTGCTTCCCGAATTCGCCGAGTTACGTCCTCTGGAGAACTGCCCGGATCAATGGTAATATCCACACTTTTGCCGAGAGTAGCAATACGAAGGGTTCCACCACTTGTCGTCGCTGTGTCAGAAGTACCGGTTCCGCCTACAAGGCCAGTCTGAAGCCCCATCTGAAGGGCCAGTCCGCCCGAGTACTGGGCAAAGGAAGGATCAGAGAAATTCATATCTCTGATGACTACCGGCTCACCTGTTTTTGCATAAAGAGCCGCATACCCCGAATCTTTATCTAAAACATCCAGGCCCAGGATATCCTCACCAACCTGAGCCACTATCTGCTCCATTACTTTAACAGAATCTACGTTGTTCCCGCCTGTACTGCTCCGTACATCATCGAGATAGATTTTTACTATATGATCCTCTCCGCCTACCGACACCTTCATGAGGGCAGGAAGGCTTGGGTCGAGGCCATCGGCATTCGGGAAGGTTACAGAAACACCTGAAGCGGTTTCCTGAGCCGTAGAGAGGCCCCATTGTGCAGCGTAATGGGCACTTGGCACTGTAGAACGATCATATACTGTAAGGGGGGCATTCTCCTTAGGCCGCAAGAGGAGTTTTTTCGTAGCTCCCTCAAGATTCCCATCTTGTACCTCCTCGTTATCAGACTGAACAACAACTTCTAACCAATCTCCTGCCACTTGACGAATCCGCTCTGCCAACTCTTCCACAGTTAACGAAGCGTTGGCGTCAATTTGTAAATCAGCTTTATGGTCACCACTTTGGAGCCGCCAATGAAGCCCCCCCCCATCAAGAGAAAGAGCATCTGAAGAAAATTCTATGCTCTGAAGAGTGGTCTCCATGCCCAGCAGATCTATAAGGCCTATATGGCTGTGATCGACCTGGTCTTTATCGGTCTCAGGCCAGCTGGTCACCTGAATAGGTTCCCCTGTATGCCCCACAAATTCGAGATATTGAACTTGCTTTTGAGGGTCTGTCATCACTCGTACTGTTGCAAGTTTGCTGACGCTTCCCATTTCCGTACTGTTGTTAATAATATCTGCTATTTGTGAGAGGGTATACCCCTTCATCTCTCCCTGATCTCGGAATCCGTTTTCATCTGAAGGTTGGTCGATACCGGGAAGCTGATCATCGCTCCACTGCTCTGGAATGCGCACTTTTGCGACTCTATCTCCTACTTTAAACTGGAGGATCTCAGAGCGGCCTTCCCACCTAAAATTCATGGGGAGAGCCCGACTCCGAATAGCATAATTTGTCTCATTCTGGGGGAAAAGTTCCCGGCCATGAAAAGACACCTGGCCAACTACGCCCTGTTCCACCTCAAAATTTACATGCTCTCTATTTCCTGTGTACAGGACCCGACCAGATACATCTCGCTGAAAAGGAGGAACAGACGTATTGAGACCGGCAAGAAGGAACCTTCCTTCTACAGAATAATTAGCAATATTAACAAGTTCTTCCTGAAGCTGAAGAATTTCCTCGGCAATAGCGTTCAGCTCTGTCTCGCCTAAACCTCCGTCACCTGCATAAACAGACAACTCTTGAATACGTTGAACCACATCTGTAATCTGGTTCATGGCTGTATCTGTATTAGAAAGCCACGTTACAGCATCATCAAGGTTTCTCTGATACTGAGAGTTTTCAAAAATAGAAGTATGAAGCCCTAACTCTCGAGTCACATCGATGGGATTATCCGATGGACGCGCGTGCTTTTTTCCCGTATTCAGCTGACGCTGCTCTTCAAGCAAACGAGCTAAGTTTTTATGCATATCTGAAAGCATGGTTCTCTGAAGCATAGGGTTCGTCACTCGAAGCATGAGGATCCCTCCTATCGTCCAACAATGCCCATACCATTAATAAGCCGGTCGAGCATTTCGTCTATAGTCGTAATATATCGGGCCATGGCGTTAAATGCCTGCTGAAACTTAATAATATCCAACATCTCTTCGTCCATATTCACTCCCATAGTAGACTGGCGCTGGGCGTCAATCTGCAACGTCAAATGCCGTTGGTTCGTAGCCATGGTTTTCGACTGCAACCCTCGAGAGCCAAGCTCTGCCAGAAAAGAAAGATAGTACTCATTGAAGCTTGCGCTGCGGTTTTGGATAACCTTTCCCTGCTTAAGCTGTGCCAGAGCCAGAGCGTTGCTTCCATCGCCAGATCCCTTTGAATGCCCCGTTCCGTCTCCTCTCGCTGCAGCTATAAGGCTTGAGTCTTTATCAATAGCACTATTGAAAGCAAAACGTCTGGAGGCTCCGTATCTCGCCCCCACTTGCTCAAAAAAGGCAACACCTGTGGTCATTGCCGAATCCCCTGTTCCATGACCTGCATAGTGCCTTGCGTTTATTTCCGTAACCAGACCGTAGGTTATTTCATCAAACTGGTCTATAAAGCCAAGGATCATGTCATCTCGGGCTTCCATAAGACCTCTCATAGCGCCACCCTTTACGTGATGTTTTATTGTTACACCCGCTTGCCCCACGCCTCGAAGTTCAAAACGCAAGCCTGGGGAAACCTCTTCAAGCACCGACGCAGAATAATCAGATTGACGCGGAACCCGCCGGGCCTCTTTTAGGGCATTGCTGCTGGAGAGGTAGGTTTTGCCGTCCACAGAAAAAACTGCATCTTGTGAAGCTTTTATACAGCTCGTGGCATCCTGATCTCCCAAAAGGCCGAGGCGACGAGCAATGTTGAGGGAACCATTTTCATCCCCCATCACATTAATTCGCGTTCCTTCACCTACAACATTACTTTCAAGGGTCAAGAAGTAGGTTCCTGTAGCTTCATCTTTTTCTATTGCGGCATGGAGCCACTCTTCAGGCCTATTAGGTCCTCCTTCTTCCCCATAAGCCGCATTAATTTTATTCCGAATTGTCTCTAAGGAATCCTCCTCAGTAACATCAATAGAGACCTTCTTTCCCGACATGTTCAACCCTAAATCCGACATCAAATGTCCCTTCATGTCAGTAATGGAAAGAAGATGGTTGTTTCCCGAACGAAGGGTCAGCTGATTCCCATCAAGGGAAGCTGTGATCTGAGCTGAAGCAAGGCTCGTGTTGAGAAACCCGTTCAGGTCAGTTAAAGACAGAGTCCCATCTGCTGATTGAGAGGTATTTGTGCCATCAGAGAGATCCCACTTTCCGTCAGCATCGTTCCAGACAATTGAAATGATCCTCTCTTCACTCCCTGCTGCCACGCGAAAAGAGTATGCATCACCATCTTTACCAGAGGCAAGAATTGTGTCTGAAGGGAGAATCTTTGAACGGGACAACACACCTTGGCTACCTACACTCAAACTAAAACTTCCACGAATATTAAGGGCTTCTGTCTCTGATTGGGGACGAAGACGAGGCGTCTGGGAAGAGCTTCCTCCGCCAATTTTCCATGCCGTTTCAGAAGCGAGTCGGTCAACGTATACAGAATGAACACCTTCAGGAGAATTTTGCCCTGGTGTAACAAAGAGGACGTCAGTATTATCCACAATGTCGAACAGGTTATCTTCTACTTGAACATCATGAAAACCTTCGTTCCCTGGCACTGAAACCGCTACTAAATGCCGAGTTTTATCTCCCTGTACCAAAAGTTTGCCATGAAGATATACTTTAAAATCTCCATCATCCATGTCAGAGGGAAGAGAAACTTCCACATCTACTAACTCGCTTAATTTCTCTACCAGCAAATCTCGTCGATCGAGAAGGTCGTTAGGGTTTCCACCAACCCCCTGCACTTCCGCAATGGTACGATTTAAGGCTGCAATCTGATCTATATAGTCGTTTGCTTCCTGAACCTTTAACACAACTTCTTGATCTAGAGATTGTCTGTATTGATCGTAATTACGAACAAGCTGGTCCATAAAAACAGTCAGGTTTTGGGCACTCTGTACTACTGTTTCTCTCACCGACGGTACATCTGGCCTTTTATGGAGTTCTTCCAGACTTTTCCAATACTCGTCAAGAGCAACTTTAAATCCTTCCCCTGCAGGCTCGTTCACGTACAGTTCTATGGTGTTTAAGGATTTTTCCAAAACCTCCCAATAGCCTTGTACAGAAGTTTCTTCCCGAAATTGGAGGTCGAGGAAATCGTCTCGTAACCTTCGAATTGCGTCTATTTTGACCCCCGTTCCAATCTGCCCGGGGAGACCTGGTCGAGAAAGTCCAGGAACCGTATAAGGGTCTGTCGAGGAGGCTTCCACTCTTTGGCGCGAATATCCTTCTACGTTGGCATTCGATATGTTATGACCGGCAGTTTCTATAGCACGCCGAAAGTAATCCATGGCGCGCCGGCCCATTTCCAGGCCAAAAAAACTGTTAAACATGGATATTCCTCCTTATACAGACATATCCAGCCCCCCGCAACCGGGAGCTGCCATTCCTTCTAAACGACGCCACTCAGCAAGCAAGATGTCGCTAAGGGCCCTATTTTCGTCAACGAGACGAGATAAAATACCTATTTCAGCCTGTAGGTTCCGCACTACGGGGATAAGAGCTTCGGCGGCCTCCCGTAGCTCAACTCCTTCTTGTTCTGGTAAAAAAGAACAAAACTCCATAATTGTAGGGGCACAATGATACGCAGAAGAAAGGCGACCAGCCAAACGTCGGCGTTCCTGTTCCAATGCCTCCCCTTCAAAGGCTAGAGATTGCTGTTCTTTCATAAGTTGCTGTAATAATTCGAGGCGCCCTTCCTTGAGCGCCTCACGCTGTTTAACCACAACACTATGCATTTTCTGCAACACATCAGTCTGCTGCAGAAGGACTTCTACCAGCGATTGTCCGTCCATGGAATCATTCGTCCTTGTCAAGCAACCCTGCCCGGATCAAGCCCTCTGCTACCTTATGGAGATCCGGACGATATTGCCCGCTCTGAATCTGTTTTTTTAGTTCTTCTACCTTCTCAAAACGGACATCTGGCACTTTTTTAAGCTCTGTACGGGCTTTCGCAAGCTCTTTGGCAAAAGCACTAAATTCAACACCGTCAGTCTCCTCTGCTGAAGACTGACCTAGGTACTTTTTACCATTGACTTTGCCCACAGGGCTAGGGCCATAGATACCACGAATTTTATCGATCATTAATGATCACCCCGCTCTAACCTTTCTCATATCTATTATCGGAATACATCTTCAACAGCTTTAACGGGAAAAACGAAGAGATGTAGACCATGTTATGGCATAAGGGACTTTCACCCCTTTTCTCTTTAATGCAGATGCTCCACGACGTAATGTCGTTCCCGTAGTACATACATCATCTACGAGAATAACAGGCATTGCTTCAGGGAAAGGACACGTCACTACGAAGGCGTCAGAAGCCATAGACCGCCGAGCTTCTGATCCGCCAGACGTTTGGGCCGAAACATGTCGCCTCCATTCCAGCCCATAAAGAACCGGCACATTCCATTCTTGAGCAATGCCCCTGGCCAAAAGAGCTGCCTGATTCCATGGCCGTGTACTTTTCTTATGGAGAGGGATCGGGACAAGACAACAGGGTATTCGAGAAAAAGTTTTTCCCAAAGCTCTCCCCATGGATATTCCAAGTTGCCCCCATCCAGCGTATTTCAATTTTAGAACCATATCTCGGCAAATATCTTTATGAAGGGCACCTGAAAAAAGCTGTAAATCTTTTCCTATGGCGAGTTGAAGCGGATGACATAACAACGATTGGAGGCACGATACACACCCTACAGAGCCAATTCGGCCACACATCGGACACTCTGTCGGCCAGAAACAATGCTCTATAAACTGGGCTATTCTACGAAACATAAAAGTAAAGTAGCTCAAGAATATTCAATGGGGCAACGCAACAACATTAAAGCCCCTTCCTTCTCCTCAAAACCATATTGAGCCAGAAAAGGCCCCAACTCGCTGGTGTATGTAAGTATCATGGGAATAGAGTGTATAGCCGGGTGATTGAGGGCATAATCAATAAGAGCAGAGCCAATACCCTTCCCTTGATGGTCTGGATGAACCATAATATCCCAAAGAGTTCCCCGAAAAACAAAGTCTGTAAGGATACGACAAAAAGCAACTAACTTCATATCATGCCGGACAGAAAAACACATGGTTGTTCCGTCTAGCATGCGCTGTATATCTTCTAAAGAGCGGCTTCGCCCCCATTGGGTAAAACGGTAAAGATCGCGGAGCTCAGCAGGAGTTACCGCTTGCTTACTGTCGTAGAAAGCATACTCAAGCTTGGTTTTCATGTATTGCTGCCACCTTAGAGAAAGATAATCCATGAATGATTTTCCTTAAATCACTTTTTCTCGCGTCGGCAGAAACCTGTAATTGAAGGATCTGACCTGTACCGCAGCGGGGACAGATCCACATGGCTCGAGCGATTCCATCGCTATCGGGAGTTCCTGCCAACACTTTAGTCTCTCCGCATATTTGACATGCTACTATGAGCATTTCTATTCCTCCTACTAGGAAGAGGCCCCAAAGGGTGTAATATGAAAAACGATTTGGACGGGGCCT
Organism: Aminobacterium mobile DSM 12262; assembly: GCF_000526395.1. Classification (NCBI taxonomy): domain Bacteria; kingdom Thermotogati; phylum Synergistota; class Synergistia; order Synergistales; family Aminobacteriaceae; genus Aminobacterium; species Aminobacterium mobile. The sequence goes on from NZ_JAFZ01000002.1 coordinate 125,381, forward strand.
TCGGTATAGATATTTTCCGCAGCCAAAACCTTTACACTCATCACTTTTGTAGCCTTTTGCAGTTCCTCTACAGCATCAAAAAAAGCTGTCGCATCCATAGCTCCTACCTTGCCACTTACAGGATCTGGCATAATTCCCTCGTCCACTGCTTGATGATTAACCTCTGCCAAAAGATCATGGAGAAAGGATTCTGCATCTGCACCTTTAGGAACCCAAGATCGGGAAGCAATATTCTCCCCTTTAGAATAAACCAGCCGGCTATCATATACCTCATAACGCACTCTCACATCTTCACCTTGTAAAACGTTAGCGTTCGCTATAATGCGTATAAATTTCCTATTTTCCGAATTCGTACACTCCTGAATTTTAGCTTTTTCTTCCTCTAGGTCAACTGCCAATGTAATTTCGTCAGGAGAAACTCCCGATCGAAGCCCCACCACAAACTCGGCTCGACGGCGAAGTTCTTGAAAAAGGGCATCTACTTTACTTGGAGAACTTTTAGGTTGAATAACGTGCTGCCCAAGAAGCTCTCCTGCAAAAACAGCGATACGGCCACTGCGAACCTGAATTAACCCCTCTCGCAAACGGCTCGCTTCTTGGCGAAGACTTCCTACTTCCTCATCAAGTTTATATTTTTCTCTCTCAAGGGCATTCTTCTCATTTTTTATCTGAGACAAATCACCCCTGGCCTTTTCCAGCTCTGGACGGACAGAAGCCAGTTGGTTCTGAACTTCCTGCAACTTCTTCTCTTGGGCTTCAAGTTTACTCTGGCTCTCCACAAGGCGTATAGACATGAGCTGTACTTCATCCCGACTATCTTGAAGCTCTGCTGTGAGATTTGTAAGTTGGCTCTGTAAAAATTTCATGGAAAAAAGGGCCGTACGAACGTTCTCTGAAACTACAGACATGGTTCCAAGAATAGCGATAGATATAAGCACTCCTGTAAATGCGGTAATGATTTGGCTCGTATGGCGAGGACGTAAACCGAAAAGAGAGATTCGTTTCTTCCCTATACGCATCCCAACCCTGTCACCTAAATACGCCAGGATAGCACTGACAACAAGGAGCGTTATAATGAGTCTCCAGTTCATATCAGACCATATCTGGGCTTGCACAGCACTGCCTCCATTTCATAGAGCATATCTATCTATGTATCTCAGAATAACACGAAATGGGGGTAGCCACAAAGGACTACCCCCATTTTCAGCAAAATTACATACGATTTACTCTAGGGAACAGCATGGTCATAAACTTTATTTCCTGGGCTGGATATAGTCGTCCTTGATTCATCCCAGGGCACATTTGAGCTGTCTGTTCCCACGATTGAGGGGTACGCACTACATGAGGCCAAAAGGGGAAAAGGGAGCACTGTATCGGCCTCACAGGATAAATAGCACAACGCCCCGTTTCTAGAGTATAAAACACACATGCCCCTCCTTCTTTTTCGCGAAGGCTGGGGGCTCCCCATCTTTGAGTTTCATTTTTTATTCGGAATGTAGGAATATCTATGTTCAACCAACAGGCGATCCGTTCCTCATCTATAGGAGAGACCCAAATGGCGCCAGGTTCTCCTCTGCAACATCGTCCGCACCCTATACAGGAAAAACGCAATCCCTCTCTCCACCACGGAAGGGGCTCTTCATTCTTCATGCGGGGAAGCATCACTTTCCAAGGATGAAGCTAACTGGTTGTAGAGAACCTTCCAAAGTCCCACACCATTTTGCTTCGACAAAGCCTCGGCAGACATTTCTACAGAAAGATCTTCCATCGCTCCAAACGGCCGTTTTTCGTCACGCCCCGATATCCTTTTAGCGTCACGAAGCATATTTTTCCATATCTGAGATAACAAGACCCCTTCAAACTGACGACATGCTTCTTCCAATTGTTCCCGCTGCTTCTTGTGATCTTCCGAAACAAAATTTTTCTGCACAACATGATTTTGAGAAGCATCAACTTTATTCAACATTATTATGCCTCCACTACATAACTACAAGGTCTCCATGGAGAGCCCCAGCCTCTTTCACTGCCTGAAGGATAGAGATAATATCTCTGGGCGTTGCTCCTACAGCATTAAGAGAATCCACAAGCTGATTGACCGTCGACGAGGCTCCAAGAGAGATAAGGCTTCCGCCCTGCTCTTCCGCTTCAATTTCCGTTCTTGGCTGTACTGCCGTTCGTCCTTCTCCGAAAGGCTGAGGCTGGACGACTTCGGGTTTCTCCGTAACGCGCACCGTCAGATTTCCATGAGCGACTGCTACAGCGCTTATCTTTACATCACCACCCATAACAACCGTACCGGTTCTTTCGTTCACCACTACGCGAGCTATGGCATCTGGTTGCACGGTGAGACCTTCTATTTGGGATATAAAAGAAGAAGGCGAGGAAGTGAACTGCCCAGGAAGGGCAATGGTTACCATTCCCGCATCAACAGGTGTCGCCACTGCACCAAAACGAGAATTAATAGACTTGGCAATTCGTTCTGATGTAGTAAAATCAGGCTCCCTGAGAAGCAGGGAAACAGTTCCATCGGCAGTAAAAGTCATAGGTACGTCCCGTTCCACTATAGCTCCCCCGGGAATTCTGCCAACCGTAACTACATTTTTAGTCATAGAAGCTGCTTGTCCACCTGTTGCGAAACCTCCTACAAGTACCGGCCCTTGGGCTACCGCATAAACAAGCCCATCCGCCCCCTTTAGGGGAACTTGAAGCAACGTACCGCCTTGAAGACTCTTGGCGTCTCCCATAGTGCTTATCGTTACGTCTATTTGCTGCCCTGGGCGGGCAAAGGGAGGAAGTTCGCACGTTACTGTTACAGTAGCGACATTCTTACTTTTTATAGCTCCATCGTCAAGAGTTAGGCCAAACTGGCTCATTACGTTACGTATCATCTGAAGCGCCATCTTCGACTTATCGCCAGTACCCTGCAACCCCATAACCAGCCCCACACCAACAAGCTGATTTGATCGAACTCCTTGAATATCTACCAGATCCTTTATTCGAACTCCAGGATGAATCGCTGCCCACAAATTCGTCACCTGAGAGCTCCATAAGAAAAAGAGGGTGAGAAAGCATATGGATATTTTTGCACTTCTTTTCATGTATTACTAGCCTCCTAGAAAATCGCCTGTAAAATCTGTGTGAGCAATCCTGGACGCTGGACTTTGGAAAGTGCGCCCTTCCCCTCAATGCCAATCTCTGCGTTAGCTATTTTATCGCTGGCGATAGTATTATTACCATCTACATCCTGGGGACGAATGACCCCTCGAATGCAAAGCTGTAGTTTTTCCTCGTGAGTTTCTACATCCCTAGCGCCCTCTATAACGAGATTTCCATTAGGAAGAACCTCCGTAACAAGACAAGCTATGCGACTTTTCGCCGTGTGAGTTCTCTCTGTAGATCCATCACCTTTCACAGAACTTTTCGAGGAGAACCCTAAAGCCTTGATAAAATCGAGGACCCCCACTCCGTCACTCACTGAACTGTCATTCTTTTTGCTTACGTCAGTTTTAGCCTCATCTTTCGTAGTTGTTTTTTCCGACACTACGACTGTTACAAGATCCCCCACTTTACTAGGGCGCTGATCGGCTACCCAATTTGTATTGTCATTCCAAATAGACTGGGCAAAAGCGATAGGGCTGCTGCCTGAAAAAGTTATAACAATCGCCACCAAAAGAGCAAACATATTCTTTTTCATTGGGTATCTACCTCCACTCTACCTGGACTTGCCACTCGCCCTGTAACCACTGTTCTACTGGCTATATTGCGAACTCGTATAAAATCGCCGGGCTGGCCCTCATCAAGAGCTTCACCTGGAACTTCTATTAAAAGTGCCCCTACCTGCGCCGCAATAATAACACGATCTCCTCTTAAAATTATCGGCTTTGTCTCAAGAATGTTGAGAGAAACAATATCTCCCATCTGCCCGTCTCTTCGTAACACAAGCCCTAACACTTCCTCAATACGGCTTGGCAGTTCACCAGGCTGACTTAAACACACTCTTCGCAATACTACATCCTCTTCAGAGAGAGGTTTCCCTCTGGGAAAAGCTCGTTGAAGAACAACGGCTGGCTGATACCAATTAATGCGTACTGGGACAGATTTTTCTCCTTTAGCACTCCGGAATTTAAGGGTTGTTGATCCAACACCAGGGGTTAAAGAACCAGGTTCCAGAAATTCTTCCGTGTCTTTAGGTGCGGCTCCTGATAGAGGATTTACGTCTACCTCCCACGCCCACCCTGAAATACGGCGAACAATGTTCGGGAGTCGAGGTTCCTGAAGAACAGGAACTCGCTCTGCCATGAGAAGAGAGAGGCGTATACCACCTATTCCTCCCTCCTGCAAGGCATTAATAATATCTTCCCTCGATATATAACCAGTTTTTTTAGGGAAAGGAATCGCACGAGCCTTTTCTACCACAGGAGAAGGCCCGTTAATAATCGCCACATTTTCCAGCCGCATTCCATCTCCCCAATAAAAAATCGAGGCAGGGATATCTATGGAAAGGGGGCTTGCGGCCATAGCAGGGGTATACATGGGGGCAAAAAATCCAATCCACAAAAAAACAAAAAACAGGCGGGACACATACCTCACCCGCCTGTAAAACATGCCTTTTCTCTTCATTGCTATATTTTATCGACGAAGCCCGTTAGCAATTCTCAAGAGTTCATCGGCGGTTTGAATACTTTTAGAGTTGGCCTCATATGCTCTCTGGGCTACAATAAGGTTGACCATTTCCTCTACCACCTGAACGTTTGACATCTCAAGAATCCCCTGATGGAGATACCCCAGGCCATCCTCTCCTGGAAGGCCTGCTATCGCTTCACCGCTGGCAGGCGTTTCTTCAAAAAGATTTCTGCCTATAGCTCGAAGACCAGCTGGGTTCACAAAACGGGCGATTTCAATCTGTCCAATTTCGTCGGCTTCCTGATTCCCTACTGTTTTGACGGAAAAACGCCCCATATTATCGATAATGATTTCGGTTGCATCTTCTGGGACGGTGATAGCCGGTTCTAATAAAAAACCATCGGTTGTTACAATCTGGCCATCTCCATCTATCTTCCAAGAGCCGTCTCGCGTATAAGCAATATCCCCGTTAGGGCGCACAACTTGAAAGAAGCCATCGCCTTCGATAGTAACATCAAGAGGATTATTTGTTACCTGCAAGTTCCCCTCAGAAAACATTCGGCTGGTTCCGACTACTTTAGTGCCCAAACCTACCTGAATTCCAGTTGGGACAGTAGCTCCTGTTTCCACTGGAGCACCAGGTTCTCTATCTATTTGATAAAGAAGGTCCTGAAAGTCGGCTCGCATTTTCTTATATCCTGACGTGTTCACATTAGCTAAGTTGTTAGATGTAACGTCGAGATTTGTTTGTTGGGCCACCATTCCTGTTGCTGCAGACCATAGAGCTCGAATCATTTATCATCCCTCCAGAAGTTAGACGGCTCTGCCGAATGTGGTAATAAGCCGGCCTGTCATCTCGTCATGAGTAGATACTGCTTTCGAAGCACTTTCATAAGCTCTGTGGGCTTCAATCATCCGTACCATTTCTTCCACCACATTGACGTTAGACATTTCCAGTGCCCCTGACTGAAGCTCAAAATCCTCTACAGCATCTGGCTGGCCCGACTCTCTTGTCTCTGATAGGAGAGATCCTCCTATTTGCCTCAAATACGAGGGGCTTTGAAAAGATACGACCTGAAGAGTATCTACTACCTCATCATCTGCAATAAGGCGACCGGAGTTATCAAACTCTATTCGCGTTGCATCCCCTATTTCCAAAGGTCCTCCATTGCCTAGCACCAGCATACCGTCGTGTGTAACAATTCTTCCTTCAGAATCAAGTTGGAAATGACCAGAACGGGTATAGAAAATGTTCCCACCCAAATCCTGTACAACGAAAAAACCATCCCCTTGCAACGCCACATCCAAGTTTTTTCCTGTTATCTGAAGCATTCCTGCCTCTGTTTTCATCGCCGTTTCTGAAAGGACGTTGGCAAGAGGTATATCACCTATAGGAACTCTTCCTCTAAAAACGACACTATCTGGAGGCACTACTTCTATTTTCCCTTCTCCAGGATCAAGTTTTTCCAGGCGATCCATAAAGACGTCAGGGAAAGACTTATTAACGGCAATCCTTCCTTTAAAACCAGCGGTGTTTACGTTGGCCAGGTTGTTGGCGACTACATCGCCCATTCTCTCTTGTACTAGCATGGCTGACGCAGCAGCATAAAGCCCTCGATGCACTGGACAATCCTCCTATAGACTCTAGAGTTTTTTCTTCCGTCCTTTCTTTGATGCGCTGGTCATTAATATTCCGCTCCGCCCAGTAGCCTTCAGCTTATCGATCTCCGCAAGCGCTTTACCTGTCCCAACAGCAACACACTCCATAGGATCTTCGGCACAGAAACAATTGATGCCAGTTTGCTGTGTAATAAGCTCTGGGAGACCTCGCAGTAACGATCCACCGCCAGTAAGGACAATCCCTCTATCTATAATATCGGCCGAAAGTTCCGGAGGCGTTAGCTCTAATACATTTCTTACTCCATCATTAAGAGCCTGGATCATTTCACCAATGGCTTGGCTCACAGAAGCACTGCTAATCTCTATCTGGCGAGGGAGGCCTTGGACTAGATCTCTCCCTTTAATGGTCATCGTCATTTCTTCCTCTTCCTGGCCACAGGTTCCGATAGTAATCTTCAAATTCTCAGCTGTCTGTTCTCCTATAGCAAGGCTATAGTGTTTACGCAAATAACGCATTATTGCTTCATCAAATTTATCTCCACCAATGCGCAGCGACTTAGATACAACAATTCCCCCCAAGGAAATAACTGCAATATCGGTAGTTCCACCACCAACATCTACAATCATTTTTCCTCGAGGCTCTTCTACGCTGAGGCTGGCCCCTATTGCAGCAGCCATAGGCTCTTCAATCAGAAAAGCTTCACTGGCTCCTACTTCAACCGCGGCTTCTAAAACAGCTCTTCGTTCTACATCAGTAGCTCCTGATGGGACACAAATCATAACCCTGTTTCTAAAGAAACGACTGAACCCTTTGTTGACTCGCTTCATAAAATAACGAAGCATGGCTTCTGTCATGGTATAGTCGGCAATGACTCCATCACGTAGCGGCCGGACTGAAATTACGTTTCCCGGGGTACGCCCCACCATATTTTTTGCTTCATTGCCTACTGCAAGTATTTTCCCATTTTCTAGATCTATGGCAACCACTGAAGGTTCCCGAAGAACGATCCCCTTATTTTTTACATAAATAAGCACTGTCGCTGTTCCAAGGTCTATACCGATATCGCTTCCGAACACGAAGGTAGCCTCCTTATCTGCAAAAACATTCCCTCTCTGGGAAAGTATTATATGTGTTTCCTCCAAAAATCAGAAGGGACAAATATGCCTGCTTTTTCCTTTATTTTTGGAAGGCCGTTAAGAAATGGAGATGCATCGTACCCAACTCTCCAAAAATACAAGCCATGAGCCGGCACCGTCATTCCTGATTCCCTACGACTCCCTTTCCCATTAAGTAAGTCTCTAATCCACTCTGGACTCTGCTTGCCTTTTCCTACAAGGTCTAGACTTCCTATAAGAATGCGAACCATGTTCATAAGAAAAGCGTTACCGCGAATAGTAACAATCGATAGTTGCCCATTTTGATGCCAGCGGAAAGTGTAAATGGTACGGATAGTATTGTCTGGACACTCTTTGATTGGACAGAACGCCCTGAAATCGTGGGTCCCTTTTACGTACTCGCAAGCCTTTCCCACGGCTTCTTTATCCCATTTCCAGCGATTCCACCACGCCCGTTCTCGAAGATACGGAGGGAAAGCAGGGCCATGCCATATATAATATCGGTATTCTCTCCATAAAGCACTAAAACGAGCGTTAAAATCGTCAGAAACATGATAAATATTCATAATACGTACCGTTTCTGGCAAGTAATAATTGATAGCTAACAATAATCTGCCAGGATCCCATCCGACAGGAAGCTCAAAGGAAACAACTTGTCCTTTCCCATGAACACCGGCATCAGTTCGACCAGCAGCAAAAACAGTGGTGGGCTCACCAAATATTTTGCCTATAGCTTCTTCCAGAGATTGTTGAACGGTAGGGACTCCTGATTGTCGCTGCCAACCACAGAAAGCGGTTCCATCGTAACTTATTGTGGCAGCATAGTTCATAAAACAATCACCCTTCGATCTATATATATTAATAAACCAATGGTAAGGATGAGAACGATCAATGCTGCGCTATCACGCATCTTCCAGCAAAGAGGCTTGAACCTGGTTCGTCCATTCCCCCCCCTGTAACATCGAGCTTCCATAGCTGTAGCCAGGTCGTCTGCTCGCTGAAAAACAATGACAAAAAGAGGGACCAGCACCGGAAGCATCGCCCGCAAACGTTGCCATAGGTTCCCTTTATCGAGATTGGCCCCCCGCGCAAGCTGAGCCTTCATAATGCGGTCTGTTTCATCAAGAAGGGTAGGAATAAACCGCAAAGCAATGGTCATCATCATGGCTAACTCATGGGCAGGAAAACCTAATGGCGCCAAGGGCGAAAAAAGTTTTTCCAATCCATCTGAAAGTTCCATGGGGCTAGTTGTTAATGTGAGGAAACAAGCAAAAAGAACCAGAAAAAGAAGTCTCAAGCCCATATAAGCCCCCATACGAATGCCTTCTGCGGTAATAGAAATGATGCCCCATTGAAAAACCGGCGTCCCTTTAGTGAAGAAAAGGTGTATCAGAGCTGTAAAAACAACCAGAATCATCACAGGTTTTACAGAACGAAGAACTAAAGAAAAAGGAAGTTTGGAGAAAAAAGTCATGACAAGAAGCAATAAAGCCCACACACCAAAAGCCATGGGATGCTTTATTAAAAAAATCCCCGTTAATAGGAGCATGGTTCCTAAAATTTTACATCGAGGGTCAAGTCTATGGATTATCGAGGGAGCAGGCACAAATTGACCGAAGGTAAGATGATTAAGAAACTTCATGATTTTCTCACCCTTTTTACTATGGATTGAAAAAGTTTACGTTGATTCCAAGTCAATGGCACCTTCCAGCCTCCTTGCTCTAAAAGAACTGCTAACTCTAAGACATCAGGAAGACATAGGCCTCGCACTGGATTTTGACTCAGTGCTTGAACTATCTTTTCTGGATCACCCTGTACAACCTCTTTGCCCCCTTCGAGAACAAGAATAGAATCACTGGCAGTAAGGGCTATTTCCAAATCGTGAGTAACAAAAACAATACCTCTCCCTTTCTCTTTCTGGGACAAGAGAAGCTTTACGAGATCTTTACGACCAGTGGCGTCAAGCCCCGCCGTAGGTTCATCCAGAACGAGATAGGCGGGATTAGCTGCAAGAACAGAAGCAAGGGCTATACGTCTTTTTTCGCCCCCAGAAAGCTGAAAGGGATTCCGATCTAAAAAACTTTCAGAAAGCCCCACTTCACGAAGGGCGCCTTTCACGACTTCCTCGAGATCTTTCTCTGCTACCCCCCAGTTTCTAGGGGCAAAAGCCACCTCTTCAAAAACTGTTTCAGCAAAAAGTTGTTGTTCAGGATATTGAAAAACAAGACCTACAGTATGTCTGATACTTCTTAACTGAGAGCTACCTGGACGAGATAAATAATTTTCCACAGACACCTCTCCACGTCCAGCCTCAGGAACCAGCAACGCATTCAAATACTGGGCAAGAGTAGACTTACCGCTACCAGTATGCCCTACAATAGAAAGCCATTGCCCCTTTTCCGTACGCAAATTCACATCCTTCAAAGCCACTGTTTCCAATGGAGTGGAAGGATGATAAATATGGGTGAGGTTTTTTACTATAATAGACATAAAGCCTGTCGAACTCCATCTACTGTTGCGGGAGTATTACGAGAAATAATATTCTCCCTCACTAGCATTTGCCATAACTCGACAAACGGAGGACATTCTAACCCCCATTCTTCAAGTTTTCCTCTATGCGTAAAAAGTTCCGATATACAACCGCTCCACTCTACCCGACCTTCTTGAAGAACAAGAGCTCTATCACAAAACACTGTCTCTTCTAGACGGTGAGTAATATACACTATTGTCCGGCCCTGGCTATGGAGCGTCTTTAAAATACTAAGCAGATCTCGTCGCCCTTGAGGGTCAAGCATGGCTGTAGGCTCATCCAAAACGAGACAAGGTGGATCCAGAGCTAAAGCTCCCGCTACAGCTAAACGCTGTTTTTCCCCTCCCGAAAGAGAGTAAGTAGGATTTGTCGCCTTACCTTCAAGACCAGTTACAGATAAAGCCCAATCAACACGCTTCCTTATCTCTTCTGAAGGAAGCCCGAGATTTTCTGGTCCAAAAGCTGCATCATCTTCTACTACAGTACCAACTATCTGATTTTCGGGGTTTTGAAACACCATGGCAACATGGCTCCGAATTGTCCAAAGATTCTGCTCGTCCCGAGTATCCATGCCATAAACAAAACAAGCGCCCTGCGTTGGGAGCAGCAGGGCGTTTAAATGTTTGGCCAGCGTGGACTTTCCTGAGCCATTGCTGCCCAGTAAAGCTAGCCATTCCCCCTCCCTGACCTGGAAGGAAACACCGTCCAAGGCAGGCCTGTCCGCTTCAGGGTAGGTATACCCTACATCCTGAAGCGTACAGATGTCCTTTGGGGTCATCGTTAATCAACCAGCTCAATTATCGCCATGGGCGATCCGTCGCCGCAACGATTGCCCGTTTTTATTATTCTGGTATAGCCACCGGGACGATGTGCATACCGCTTGGCCAGATCTTCAAAAAGCTTGATCGAAGCCTCTTTATGTCCTAAACGGGCACGAATAACCCGGCGATCATTGAGAGAATCCCCTTTAGCTCTGGTGATAAGCTTTTCAGCTACTCGACGAAGTTCTTTCGCCCGGGTCACCGTTGTAGTGAGGCTCTCCTCTAAGAAAAGGCTGGCGGCCATATTAGCTAACATTGCTCTGCGATGGCTTCCATAACGACCAAGCCTTCTATGGTCCATACGGTGTCTCATGGAACTAGTCCTCCTTTACTGCTTTCTCTTCGCTCTTCTCTGTGCTGAGGTGAAGCCCCTGCTTTTCCAGTTTCTCCTCGATTTCTCTCAGAGAAATTTTCCCAAGGTTACGAATCTTCAACAGATCTTCTCTACTTCTTGTTATGAGCTCGCCGATGGTATGAATTCCACCACGAAGGAGGCAGTTCTCGCTTCGAATAGAGAGTTCAAGCTCTCGCACAGGCCTTGAAAGAAGATCATCTTCCTCTTTTGCTGCCGCTTCAGCTGCCTCAGCTGCTGCCGCTTCGGCTGCTGCCAGAGCAGCATCCTCTTCTTCAGCCCCTTCTACCGGATGAAGCTTGTCTATATCCTCAACGATAAACCCAAAATAGGTACGTATAACCCTCGCAGCTTCGCCTACCGCCACATCTGGTGCTATAACACCATTTGTTGTTACGTCAAGAACTAGCCGCTCAAAGTCTGTACGTTGGCCTACACGGGCCGCTTCCACATCGTAATGTACTTTCAAAACCGGCGAAAAAATAGCGTCGATCAAGAGGGCGTCTGCCGGAAGATACGCAGGGCGTGGTCGATCGATGGTGGCATATCCTGTCCCCTGCTCTATGTAGAGATCCATTGAAAGTTGGGCTCCCTCTTCCAACACGCAAATAGGTGCGTCAGGATTAAAAAACTCAATTTCACTATCAGGCTGAATATCTGAAGCTACAACTGCTCTAGATCCCTCTGATTCTAAATGAAGGACCTTCACATCTTTGCTATAAGAACGAACAGGAATATGCTTCAGGTTCAACATCAGTTCGATGACGTCCTCGCGAACCCCTGGGATGGTACTGAACTCATGTAGAACGCCATCGATACGGACTGAAGTAATAGCCGCCCCCTTAACGGAGGAAAGCAGTACCCGTCGCAGAGCATTGCCCAGCGTTACTCCGTATCCTCTTTCAAGGGGTTCTACAATAATTTTACCAAAGGTGGGGCTACACTCTTCAATTCGGATTTCAGGCCGCATCAGTTCCACTTTGTCCAACACCTTTCATGCCTACTATCTGGCATAGAACTCAACAACGAGCTGCTCATTGACGGGAACATCAATCTGTTCTCGCACAGGGATGGAAACAACATTAGCTTCCATGCGCTCGGTATTAACCTCCAGCCATTCCGGAACGGTTCTTGACGCTGCCACTTCAGCGTTCTCTCGAATCAACGCAATTTCCTTGCTATTTTCCGCAACAGCTACCGTAGAGCCAGCCCGAACGAGGAAACTCGGCACATCAACTTTACGGCCATCAACTACAAAATGGCCATGAAGAATAAGCTGTCTGGCCTGGCTTCGGCTAGCGGCAAATCCCATTCTGTAAACCACGTTATCAAGGCGTCGCTCAAGAAGCTGAAGGAAGTTATGTCCTGTCACTCCAGCCATTCTGTTTGCCTCAGCAAAGAATCTCCGGAACTGGCCCTCGTTCATACCATAAAAGCGGCGCAGCTTCTGCTTCTCGCGAAGTCGAATTCCATATTCACTAGCCTTCGAGCGAGGCCTGCCCCTCCTTTGTTTACTTTTAGACTCTCCCCTAGTAATAGCACACTTCTCTGTAAAGCAACGGTCTCCCTTGAGGAAAAGCTTTGCTCCTTCAGCTTTACAGAGACGGCATACTGGTCCTGTATATCTGCTCATAAGTTCTTTTTCGCCTCCTTATCGGGGTGAACTACACTCTACGACGCTTCGGCGGTCTACAGCCGTTATGAGGAATAGGCGTCGCATCTTTAATCATGTTAACCTGAAGTCCTGCAGCTTGAAGAGAACGGATTGCCGACTCTCGGCCAGGTCCTGGTCCCTTCACCACTACATCTATTTCTTTCACCCCGTGGTCCTGAGCTGTTTTAGCTGCCTGTTGAGCAGCAATCTGAGCGGCAAAAGGAGTCGATTTTCTCGTTCCCTTAAAACCCACGTTTCCACCAGAAGCCCAAGACAGGATATTCCCGCCTTTATCGCAGATGCTCACTATAGTGTTGTTAAAAGTAGAAAAAATATGAGCAACTCCATAGCTTACATTCTTTTTTTCTCTTCTTTTACCTCTACGCTGTGTACGTTTGGCCACGTGCGTCAGCCTCCTTGATATCTCTAAACTATATTATTTACCGGCCTGCTTTTTCCCAGCTACCGTACGGCGTGGCCCTTTCCGTGTACGTGCGTTAGTCTTAGTTCTCTGACCACGGACTGGAAGCCCCAGCCTATGTCGTAGTCCTCTGTAACAGCCGATATCCATCAACCGCTTGATATTCATTGTAACTTCGCGCCGCAGGTCTCCTTCTACCTTATAGTGCTCTTCTATCTCTTTACGGAGCTTCTGAGCTTCCTCTTCTGTAAGGTCTTTCACACGAGTATCCGGACTAATGCCGGTAGCCGCAAGAATTTTGTGTGAAGAGGGAAGCCCTATCCCATAAATATAAGTGAGCGCTATCTCAACCCGCTTTTCGCGAGGCAGGTCTACACCAGCTATACGGGCCATATGCTCGTTACCTCCTTGCACCCTGTCTCTGTTTGTGGCGCGGATCCTTACTGCAAATAATCCGTACCACGCCTTTGCGCCGGATAACCCGGCAAAATTCGCATATCGGTTTTACCGATGGTTTCACTTTCATTCGTTCCACGCTCCTCCGAGAAAACCTTTACCCTGCCTTGACAGACCTCTTCGGTTCTATCCCGACAATCTATTCAATGCTTTTCACCAGCCGCGGTTAAAGCATAAGGGCAGAACACAAGTTATTTATATCTATACACTATTCGTCCGCGTGTCAAGTCGTAGGGCGAAATCTCGACAAGAACCTTATCGCCTGGGAGAATACGTATAAAATGCATTCTCATCTTCCCCGACACATGGGCCAGTAATTTGTGGCCGTTCTCTAATTCTACCCGAAACATGGCATTTGGAAGTGGCTCTATTACGGTCCCTCGCACCTCTATGACTTCGTCCTTGTTGGCCATACGGTTATGTCAACCTCCCTGCATCTGACTCACTACTCACTATATTTCTCACCTGAGAAAAAAGATATTGTAATCTCCCGCTATCTATATTTTCTCCCCTGGAAATCTTCCCTGCAATCTCTTCAAGAACCCATCGAGTAGGCTGAAGATGACTCAGATTTTTAAGTTTAGGGGCAGACACTTGAAATCTCTTGCCATCTGAAAGATACGCCCTATTTTTTTCAGGTTCTACCTTCACGACAACATACCATTTCCCCGTGTCTTTTCCCTTTCTCGAAATAACGACCTGACCAACCTGAAAAGTCCCAGCCACAATCAGGCCCATTCCCAAGGAGTAAGTACCTCTGCCCCATCTTTTGTGATGAGAACGGATCTTTCAAAATGAGCAGCGTCAGAGCCATCTGCAGTGAGAACTACCCAACGGTCTGGCCCAACAACAGTATCTTCCGCTCCCGACATAACCATAGGCTCTATGGCTATAGTCATACCTGCTTTGAGAGTCACGCCTCTTCCAGGGCGTCCAAAATTCGGGACTTGAGGTGGTTCGTGTAAGTGTTTCCCCACACCATGCCCAGTGTAATCTCTCACGAGCCCAAACCCTTTAGGAACAACATAGGATTCCACCGCATATCCAATGTCTCCTATGGTATTCCCATCTTTTGCTACAGAGACTGCTCTGTTTAAACTTTCAAGGGTCACGTTAATAAGAGTTTGGCGTTCAAGACTCACCTGTCCGACAGGGAAAGTACAAGCTGCATCTCCGTAATAGCCTTTATAACAAGCCCCTACATCAATGCTTATAATGTCCCCCTCTTCCAGATATCGCTCCTGAGTAGGTATCCCGTGAACTATCTCTTCATTAATAGAAGCACACACAGCTCCCGGAAAAGCGACGGGGATACCTGGAACCCGATACCCTTTAAAGGCTGGCGTTGCACTTTCCTTTGTCATAAGCTCTTCTGCAGCTCGATCAATATCGGCTGTGGTGATGCCGGGCCGGACAATCCCTGCTATGAGATCGAGAACATCAGCAACGATCCGGCCCGCTTTCCGCATATATCGGAGATCTTCTTCCGTCTTAAGTACAATCATTCAGCTACCTTCTTAGTAAATAACGCCTCAATTGCAGTCATTACGAGAGAACTTGACGTCCCAGCATCGACCCGTCGCAATAAATTTCTCTCCTCGTAATAAGCAATGAGTGGTGCTGTCTGTTCATGGTATACCTTGAGACGACTTCGAATCACCGATTCTTTATCATCGTCGCGCTGATATAGTTCTCCACCGCATTTGGCGCAATGGGCACCTTTGAGGGAGGGTTTAAACGTCACATGATAAATCTCCCCACACTGGCGGCACATACGACGACCACACAATCTTTCTACCACTAAATCATCATCCACATCAAGCAATATAACAGCATCAAGAGCAAGATGCATTGCTTGCAAAAGTTCATTTAACGCTTCAGCTTGCGGAACCGTGCGAGGGAATCCGTCTAACAAAAACCCCTTCTCACAGTCCTTCTCTTTCAACCGCTCGCCCATCATACGAACAATAATATCGTCAGGAACAAGCTTTCCGCCATTCATATACTCTTGTGCTTGACGACCTAAGGACGTCTGATCCTTTACGTTTTGTCGGAGAATATCCCCCGTAGAGATATGGGCTACATCATACTTCTTTTTTATTTCTGCCGCCTGGGTTCCTTTGCCTGCGCCAGGCGGTCCTAGCAGAACGACTCGCATAGCTTCTTCTATCCCCCTTAGAATCTGAGGAAGCTTCCGCTCTTAGAATCACGGCGCTTCAATATACCTTCATAATGCCGCATGAGAAGCTGTCCTTCGATCTGGTGAACAGTGTCAAGAGCTACTCCTACTACAATCAAGACCGCAGTTCCACCAAAGTAAAAACTCGTAATCCCCATAATATTCGTCATTAATGTGGGGACGAGGGCAATAATCGCGAGAAAAATCGCTCCACCGAGAGTAATTCTGGTCATAACCTTTTCTATAAACTCCGACGTAGGGCGACCTGGGCGAATCCCTAATATAAACCCGCCATACTTCTTCATGTTATTGGCAATGTCCGCTGGGTTGAAGACCACCGCTGTATAAAAGTAAGAGAAGAAGATAATAAGAGCAATATAAAGTACCATATAAACAGTACTGCCAGGCTCAAACATCTTCTGAACAGCTAAAGCAATGTTCCCAGAGAAGAATCGGGCAATAGAATAAGGGAACAATAGAATTGATGATGCGAAGATTATAGGCATAACGCCAGACTGGTTAACCTTTAATGGTATAAAGGTACTTTGTCCGCCATATACCTTGTTCCCAACCACCCTTTTCGCATATTGCACTGGAAGACGTCGCTGTCCTTCTTGCAGAAGAATACACCCTGCAATTACAGCAAACATAAGAAGAAGAGCTAAGATCAAAACAAATATGCTCATTTCTCCTAACCGCAACATTCTCCAGCTACGAATAATAGCTTCTGGGAGCCGAGCAACGATACCAGCAAAAATAAGCAAAGAAATGCCATTACCAATTCCATGATCTGTAATTTCCTCGCCAAGCCACATCACTGCTAATGCTCCAGCAGTTACCGTCACAACTACGATAACCCCAGCAAAAAAGCCTCCATGGAATATTCCCACTCGGCCAAGCCAGAACGTCATGCCTATCGCTTGTATGCCAGCAAAAAGAATCGTCCCCCAACGGGTAATACGAATAATCTTTTTCCTTCCTTCCTCGCCTTCTTTCTGCATTTTTTCCAAGGCAGGAAAGACAATAACGAGGAGCTGCATAACAATGCTCGAGTTAATATAGGGTGTAACGCCGAGAGCGAAAATACTGAATCGCCTCAGCGCACCACCCGCAAAAATATCAAGGAACCCGAGCACACCAGCACCCTGTTCAAAAAGTTGGGCCATAGCAGACGCATCAATGCCAGGCGTTGGAATATGGGCGCCAAGACGGAAAATAAACAAAACTCCAAGTGTAAATAGTATCCGTCTCTTTAGATCTGGTAGCTTAAAGGCATCCCTGAAGGAATCTATCACTTAGATCACCTCAGCCTTCCCACCTGCAGCCGCTATTTTTTCAGCTGCCTGGGCACTGAAGGCGTGGACCCTAAGTGTAAGTCCCTGGGAAATTTCTCCTCTCGCGAGAATTTTTACCGGCTTTGTCAAATCTCTAACAAGACCTGCTCGATAGAGATCCTCTACCCCAACCACAGACCCAGCCTCAAAACGATCTGCGAGCTGTTCGAGATTAATAATCTGATAGCTCTTCGCAAAACGGGCATTGTTGAATCCGCGTTTGGGAACTCTTCGTGTAATGGGCATCTGCCCGCCTTCAAAACCAGGACGAACTCCTCCGCCAGCTCTTGATTTATGGCCTTTTGTTCCCTTCCCAGCTGTTTTGCCATTCCCACTACCAATTCCCTGTCCAAGACGTTTAGCTTTCTGGCGGGAACCAGGAGCAGGTCGAAGATCATGCAAATTCATGGTGCGTCCCTCCTAGTCTTCCACAACGGCCCATTCCACAAGGTGGTGGACCTGATTGATCATGCCACGAATTTGGGGGACATCCTCGTGCTCTACTGTCTGATGAAGTTTTTTGAGCCCAAGGGCCTTGATTGTCTTCTTCTGTCGAAGCTGATGTCCAATCGCGCTTCTAACCCATGTAATACGCAGTTTAGCCATAGGACAACCCCTCCTTATTCCGCCTCAGTCTGAGCGGTCTGTTTCCCTCTCAGACGCAAAATTTCTTCGGGCGTCCTCATCGTTTCAAGGGCCTGGAGCGTTGCCCAAGCAACATTAACAGGATTAGATGTTCTTCCTATAACTTTAGTAAGAACGTCCTTTACCCCACCAAGCTCCATAATGGCACGAACCACTCCACCGGCAATAACTCCAGTACCTGGTGCTGCTGGCTTAAGAAGCACATGAGCCGCACCAAAGTTTCCGTCTACCGGGTGGGGAATGGTGCTCCCTACTTTTTTCAATTCTCGAAGGTTCTTCGTCGCCTTATCAATACCTTTACGAACAGCCTCGGAGATTTCTTTGGCTTTGCCCATCCCTACACCTACGTATTGCTCGCCATCTCCAACGACAACAAGGACGCTAAACTTAAAACGTTTTCCACCTTTTACAACCTTGCTGACTCGGTTAATAGCCACAACACGCTCGGAGAGCTCTAAGCCTTTCGTGTCGACACGTTTCATGGTCATTCTCGGACCTCCCCTTTAGAACTTCAGGCCGGCTTCGCGAGCTGCTTCGGCAAGGGCTTTGACTTTTCCGTGGAACATGTGCCCACCCCTATCGAATACAACTGACACTATGCCTTTTTCAAGGGCCCGCTCTGCCGCAAGCTTGCCTACTGCTTTGGCCGCTTCGATGTTGCAGTGACCTGAAAGGGATCCCTTAAGTTCCTTTTCAAGAGTCGAAGCCGAGACAAGAGTATGGCCTGCCATGTCATCGATAATCTGAACATATATATAGTTCAGACTGTGATAAACGGCCATTCTAGGGCGCTCCGGCGTTCCGGAAACTTGTTTCCTGAGTCTCCGGTGCCGGATGATTCGCATATCATTTCTGCTTTTCGTTTTCATCCACGTCACCTCAGGTTACTTGGCACTGGCTTTGCCGGCCTTACGGATAATATGCTCGCCAGCATAGCGGATACCTTTCCCTTTATAGGGCTCAGGGCTCCTGAATGCTCGAATGATGGCAGCCACCTGGCCAACAAGCTGCCTATCAATGCCTTTAACAGATATTTTAGTGGGGCCGTCGGTTAGAATTTCAATCCCCTTTGGAGGATCGTATTCCACCGGATTGGAGTACCCCACGTTGAGAATAAGTTTTTTACCCTGCATCTGCGCACGGTAACCAACTCCAACAATCTCCAGGTTTTTCACAAAACCCTCTGTTACTCCAGCCACCATATTTGCTACAAGAGCCCGCATCATTCCATGATAGGCTCGCGTTTGTTTCTCATCATTTCCTCGAGAAACAACGATGGCATCGTTATCGACAGAAACAGAAATCCCAGGTACAAGAGCAGAAGAAAGCTCTCCCTTGGGCCCTTTTACTATAACCTTGCCATCCTTTATTGTTACAGATGTTCCCTTGGCGAGGGTAATGGGTTTACGTCCAATTCGCGACATAGAAAATCCCTCCTCGCTACCAGACGTAGCAAACGACCTCTCCGCCAAGACCAAGCTGAGATGCCTCAGTATCAGTCTTTAGGCCATGGGAAGTGGAAATAATAGCAATTCCGAGACCACCCATAACCTTGGGGAGATTGTCTTTGCCCACATAGATCCTTCTGCCCGGTTTGCTGATCCGACGAAGTCCCTGAATAATTCGTTCACGGTTAGGACCGTAATTCAGGAAAATACGCAAAACAGCATAGGGCTTTTCAGGATCGTTGATGACTTTATAATTCCGGACATATCCCTCTTCTTTCAAAATCTTAGCTATGCTCAGTTTCATATTGCTGTGAGGGATATCAACACTCTCGTGGTACACCACGTTAGCATTCCGGATCCGCGTCAGCATATCAGCTATTGGATCGGTAACATACATTCCTGTGACCCCCTTATGTTCGCTCTCGCTTACCAGCTGGACTTAACGATTCCGGGGATCTTCCCCTCTCGAGCCAACTTGCGGAAGCAGCAGCGGCACATATCAAACTGACGCATATACGAGTGAATACGTCCGCAGATCGGGCATCTGTTATACTTCCGCACCTTAAACTTTGGGGGCAGCTGTGCTTTATATTTCATTGCTTTACGCGCCATATTTCATTTCCCCCTTGTACTTATCGGCTACTGAAAGGCATGCCGAGCTCTTTCAGCAAGGCAAAGGCCTCTTCGTCCGCTTTCGCAGTTGTTACAATAGAAACATTCATCCCGCGAGTTCGGATTACGTCATCATAGTCTACCTCTGGGAAGATAAGCTGCTCTCTAAGCCCGAGGTTATAATTTCCACGCCCATCAAAACCCCTACGGGAAATTCCCTGGAAGTCTTTAATGGAAGGCAACGCCAAAGATATAAGACGATCAAGGAACTCCCACATCCTGGCTCCTCGAAGAGTCACCTTACATCCTACCGGCATGCCTTGACGAAGTTTAAATCCGGCAATGGACTTTTTTGCCCGCTTCATAAGAGGCTGTTGACCAGTAATGGCCCGAACCTCAGCAAGAGCGGCGTCCATATATTTCATATCGGTTTTCGCTTCACCGACACCTACATTAACCACGATTTTAACAATCCGTGGAACCTCCATAACATTGGTGTAACCGAACTGTTCTTTCAGTCGAGGCACCACTTCATTCTTGTATTTGTCAAGAAAACGAGGATTCATGGTTTTGCCTCCCTACACCCTGTCTACTATTTCGCCGCATTTTTTGCAGACCCGAACTTTTCTGCCATCCTCCAAAAAGGCTCGGCTAACTCTCGTTGCCTTGCCACAGGAGGGGCAAACAAGCATGATCTTTGCGGCATGAAGAGGGGCTTCCTTCTTCACAAGTCCAGACTGAGGGCTTTTAGGGGTCGGCTTTACATGGCGAGTGACCATATTAACGCCCTCGACAATGACCTTCCCCTCTTTGGGAAAATTACGAAGAATTTTCCCTTCTTTCCCCTTGTCTTTTCCTGAAATAACCTTGACAAGGTCTCCCTTTCTAATTCTCATTTTGCTCATTCTCGCATTGCCCCCTTAGACAACTTCAGGAGCCAGAGAGAGTATTCTCATATACTTCTTGGCCCGGAGTTCTCTTCCTACAGGACCAAATATGCGTGTCCCTTTAGGGTCTCCATTGTTGTCGATAATTACGGCTGCGTTATCGTCAAAACGGACATAAGATCCGTCAGGACGGCGCACTTCCTTTTTCGTACGGACAATGACAGCTTTAACCACAGAACCTTTAGCTACATTGCTATTGGGGATAGCCTCTCGAACTGAAGCGACTATCACATCTCCGATGGTTCCATACCGCCGTCCACTTCCGCCTAGAACCTGTATGCACATCAGGCTTTTTGCCCCAGAGTTATCAGCTACATTAAGGACTGTTCTAAGCTGAATCATGACCTATTCCTCCTCGGCCACTTCGTCAACGGGAGTGTCAAGCACTGGGGCTCTCTGAATAACTCTCTCAAGAGCCCAGCATTTTCTACGGCTTAAAGGCCGGGTTTCCACTATGCTCACAAGATCCCCAACCCGACAGGTGTTTTCTGGATCACTAGCCATATACTTCGTGGCTTTAATAATCCTCTTCCCGTACAACGGATGAATATCGTGCCGGATTACACGGACGACGATGGTCTTGTCCATTTTATCGCTGACAACCGTGCCAACCCGTTTCTTACGATGGGGTGTACGTGCCTCCATCTGTCGTTACCTCCTTCCAGCAGCGCTTTCAGAAGCCTGCTGTTTCTCTCGTACCACCGTTAAAACTCTAGCGATGGTCTTTTTTACCGCTTTGATCCGGCTTGTGTTCTGAAGCTGTCCAATGGCGTTTTGAAACCGAAGGTTGAACAGCTCTTCCTTATATTGACGATGCTTCTCCTGAAGCTCTTCGAGAGTCAAATCTCGTAAACTCTTCGCATCCATTTCTATTCACCACCCAGACCTTCACGGGCAACAATTCTAACCTTGACAGGCAACTTATGAGAAGCAGTTCTGAAAGCATCTTCTACAACTTCTCGAGAGACACCGGCCACTTCAAAAAGGATACGCCCTCGTTTAACTGGAGCTACCCAAAACTCTGGGCTTCCCTTCCCCTTACCCATACGAGTTTCAAGGGGTTTTTTGGTAAAGGGATGGTCTGGGAAAATTCTGATCCAGATTTTACCGCCCTTTTTCATTTTTCTGGAGATAGCGATACGGGTTGCTTCTATCTGTCGAGCCGTAATCCAGGCACAATCAAGAGCCTGAAGGCCATAGTCACCAAAAGCAACTGTAACGCCGCCCTTTGCTGTACCGCGAAGAGGTCTCCGATAGGGTTTCCGATATTTAACTCTTTTCGGCATAAGCATGACGGATTACCCCCTCTTTCTGAATGGTCTGGTTGCCATAGGTTTTTCGTTTGCCTTGTCCCTAAATATCCAGACCTTTACGCCAATAATTCCATACATGGTTTCCGCTTCAGAAAAGCCGTAATCAATATCGGCCCGAAGAGTGGAAAGAGGCAACTGCCCCTCGTTATACCATTCAGTCCGCGCGATTTCAGCTCCTCCAAGACGACCAGAACACTGGATTTTGATACCCTTTGCACCAGATTTCATCGCTCGGAAGATAGCCTGTTTCATGGCTCTCCGGAAGCTGACCCGGCGCTCCAGCGCAGAGGATACGTTCTCCGCTACAAGCTGGGCCTCCACGTCAGGATTTTTAATCTCCTGAACGTTGATCATAATTTTTGATCCAGTCATCTTCTGAAGGTCTTCTTTAACCGCCTGAATCTCCGCGCCACCACGCCCAATTACTACACCAGGCCGGGAGGTCCAAATTGAAAACCGCATAACATTACCCACGCGCTCTATGTCGACTCTGGCGATACCGGCATGGGCCCATCTATCCAGAATCCACTTCCTTAGTTTGAGATCTTCATGGAGCTTCTTTGCATAATCTCTGCCTTCAGCGTACCACTTAGACTCCCATTCTGTCACTACACCTAATCTGTATCCCACTGGGTGAACTTTCTGTCCCACGAGTTCCCCCTCCTTAACGTTCTGCAACGATAATCGTTACGTGGCTGGTACGGTGCCGATAGGGATGGGCTCTTCCCATAGAAACGGGGCGAAAACGTTTCATGCTGGGTCCCTGATCTGCCGTAGCTGTAATAACATGCAGCTTGTCAGTATCCATGCCGTAGTTATGCTCAGCATTAGCTACCGCACTCTGCAAAACCTTGCTGACGACTCTTGCTGCCTTATTAGGGCAATACTTGAGTATCATCATCGCTTCATTTGCTTTTTTCCCTCTGATGAGAGGCAGAATCTTTCTCACCTTGTAGGGAGAGAGCCTCACCTGTCTGGCAACGGCTTTAGCTTCCATTACCATCACTCTCCTACTTCACTCTCGAAGAGCGTTCCTGCCCAGCATGATGTGCTAATTTGCGGGTCGGAGCAAACTCTCCAAGTTTATGTCCCACCATATTTTCACTTATATAGATGGGAATATGAATTCGACCATTATGTACCGCTATGGTATGACCAATCATCGCCGGAACGATTGTAGAACGCCGAGACCAGGTTTTAAGAACCTTTTTATTCCCCGATACGTTCATATCCTCTATCCTGCGAAGAAGTTTAAGGTCAACATAGGGCCCTTTCTTAGTGGAACGAGCCATATCAGTCCCTCCTCACGCTACTTCGCATACCGGCGGCGAACAATGAGCCTATCGCTAGGCTTGTTCTTCCGGGTACGATAACCTTTAGCCAGAGTTCCCCACGGAGAGACAGGATGTTTATGCGATTTACTTCGTCCTTCTCCTCCACCAAGTGGGTGATCCACTGGGTTCATAACCATTCCACGCACTTTCGGTCTTCGGCCCAGATGCCGAGTTTTACCTGCTTTTCCCAAAGAAATATTCTCATGCTCTACATTGCCAAGTTGACCGACCGTAGCCATACACTCGTTGAGAACCAGCCGAAGCTCTCCGCTAGGCATCCTCAAATAAGCGTATTTACCCTCTTTAGCCATGACTTGAGCAGAAGTCCCAGCAGAACGAACAAGCTTCCCGCCACAGCCCGGCTCGAGTTCTATGTTATGAACAATAGTTCCCACCGGTATATCTTTCAATTTCAATGCGTTACCAGGTTTGATATCAGACTCTGGTCCAGCTACCACAGTGTCTCCTACGTTCAGCTCTGCTGGGGCAAGAATATAACGTTTGTCCCCATCGAGATAATGAACCAAGGCGATACGTGCAGATCTGTTTGGATCATATTCAATAGCTGCAACTTTGCCAGGAACACCTATATTATCCCGTCTAAAATCGATAACTCGATAGAGACGTTTTACTCCGCCGCCACGACGGCGCATAGTAATGCGACCTAAATTGTTCCGTCCGCCTGATTTCTTTAAAGCGGCGGTCAGGGCGCGTTCCGGCTCGCTTTTTGTCACATCTTCGTAAGACTGACTAGACATTGCACGACGGCCAGGAGTATAGGGTTTGAACTCTTTAACAGACATTATTCTCGTCTCCCCCCTGCCTAAATGCTCGCGCCCTCAAAGAACTCGATACGTTCGCCTTCTGCAAGGCTAACAATCGCTTTCTTCCAAGAACGGGTTTTTCCCACAAAAACACCCATCCTTTTGGGCTTAGAACGGACTCTCATCATATGGACATCCGTGACTTTGACCTTGAAAACTTCTTCCACAGCATGCCGAACCTGAATTTTATTGGCACTGGTGTGTACTTCGAATGTATATTTATTATGCTCCATTAACCGGCTGCTCTTTTCGGTAATAACCGGTCTGATTATAATATCGTGAGCAAGGAGTTTCATATGGAGTACACCTCCTCAATCCGGGCAACGGCTTCCTGTGTCAGAACCAGACTCTGATAATTCAAAAGATCGTAGACATTTATATTGCCCACGTTAATAACTCTCGCTCCTGGAATATTACGAGCGGATTTCGCTACAGCGTCGTTAGGTTCATGTACGATAACCAACGGTTTCTTTGCACTGATTTTCTCAAAGAACCCGAGCATAGATTTTGTTGACGGAGTCTCCACATCAAAGTTTTCAAGTACGGTCAACAAATTATCTCGAACCTTCAGTGAAAGTGCGCTTCTCAACGCGAGACGGCGAACTTTTCTATTGACCTTCTGGCTGTAGTCACGAGGTTTCGGGCCATGGGCCACTCCACCTCCAACCCAAATCGGGGATCGAGTACTTCCTTGACGTGCCCGACCAGTATGTTTCTGCCGCCAAGGCTTCCGTCCTCCCCCGCTAACCTCTCCTCTTCCTTTGGCGCTGTGAGTCCCTTGGCGTCGGTTCGCCAATTGAGCCACAACAACCTGATGCATAGCCGGTACGTGAATCGGCGCAGCAAACACAGAGTCGGAAAGCTGGAGGTCACTTATCTCTTCACCCTGAAAACTAACAAGCTTCACAGTAGGCATAATCGTTCTGCCCTCCTTCTGTTCCCGACCTAATCCTGCTTGTAGACTGTAATGATACCATTTCTAGTACCAGGTACAGCCCCTTTAACCAGCAGAAGATTGTTTTCAGTATCTACTGCCACAACGGTAAGGTTTTTGACGGTAACTCTTTCTCCACCCATACGCCCAGGCATGGTTTTACCCTTAAAGATTTTCCCAGGATAGCTGCTCGCTCCACTGGAACCAGGGTGGCGATGAGTTTTAGATACACCGTGGGTAGCAAAAGTTCCACCGAAGTTAAAACGTTTTATAACACCAGCGAAGCCCTTACCCTTGCTCATGCCGACTACATTAATCTTTTCCCCTTCTTTGAAAAAGGAAACATCAATAGCCTGCCCTATTTCGTATCCATCAACACTACCAAGACGAAATTCTCTCAAGTACCGTTGAGGCTCTACGTTAACCTTATCGAACTGCCCTTTCACAGGCTTTGTGAGCTTGTGGGGCTTCATTTCTCCGAAGCCAAGAAGAACAGCGGAATAACCGTTCTTATCGGGGGTTCGGAGTGCAACTACAGGACATGGTCCTGCTTGGATAACCGTTACAGGAACGGCTTGCCCTGTTTCGTTGTATATCTGGGTCATACCCAGCTTTCGCCCCAGAATTCCAATGCTCATCAACTTCCACTCCTTTCAGCTCAGAGCTTCCTACAGTTTGATCTGGATGTCCACCCCAGAAGGAAGGTTCAGCTGCATAAGCGCATCCATAGTTTTTTGAGTAGGATTGACAATGTCAATTAAGCGCTTATGAGTTCTCATTTCAAACTGCTCCCTCGCATCCTTGTCTTTGTGCGGGGATTTCAAAACAGTATACTTATTAATTTCCGTTGGCAGAGGGATAGGGCCAGATACTTTCGCCCCACTTCTCTCCGCCGTTTCCGCTATCTGAGAGGCAGAGCTATCTAACACTCTATGATCAAAAGCCTTCAGACGAATACGAATTTTCTTTGCCAAAATCAACGACCCCCTTTGTTGGGGTTACCCAAGAATTTCAGTTACAACACCAGCACCGACAGTATGTCCACCTTCACGGACGGCAAAACGAAGTCCCTTATCCATAGCGATAGGAACTATCAAGTCTACCTCAAAAGTGGCATTGTCCCCTGGCATTACCATTTCAACTCCCTCTGGGAGTTTGATGCTTCCTGTTACGTCAGTCGTCCTGAAGTAGAACTGGGGCTTGTATCCTGCAAAGAACGGTGTGTGACGGCCGCCTTCCTCTTTCTTCAGTACGTAAACCTCTGCCTTGAACTTCGTATGAGGCTTTATGGAACCGGGCTTCGCCAATACCTGACCGCGCTCCACATCTTCCTTGTCAACTCCACGAAGAAGAACTCCTACGTTATCTCCTGCCATGGCTTCGTCCAATATCTTTCTGAACATCTCAAGAGAGGTGGCTACCGTCTTCATCGTATCTTTAATCCCTACGATCTCAACTTCTTCGCCTGCCTTCACCATGCCGCTCTCTACTCGACCAGTAACAACCGTGCCACGTCCGGTAATCGTGAACACGTCTTCGATGGGCATAAGAAATGGCTTGTCGGTCTCTCGCTGTGGTGCCGGAATATACGAATCACAGGCAGCCATCAAATCCCATATGCACTTGCTCACTGGATCGTCCTCTGCACCGGTCCCTTCCTCAAGAACCTTCAATGCTGATCCTCGAATGATGGGAACGTCGTCGCCAGGGAAGTCATATTTGCTCAGAAGCTCTCTGATCTCCATCTCGACCAGATCCAGAAGCTCCTCATCGTCGACCTGGTCCGTCTTGTTCATGAACACGACTATTGCAGGCACGTTGACCTGGCGGGCCAACAAAACGTGCTCCCGTGTCTGAGGCATGGGCCCATCTGCTGCGGAAACAACAAGAATCGCTCCGTCCATCTGAGCTGCTCCCGTGATCATGTTCTTAATGTAGTCTGCGTGCCCCGGGCAGTCGATGTGAGCGTAGTGACGATGCTCTGTCTGATATTCCACGTGGGAAATATTGATCGTTATTCCTCGCTCGCGCTCTTCCGGCGCTTTGTCGATCATGTCGTACGCCTCGAAGTTCGACCAGCCTTTCGTCGACAAACATTTCGTGATTGCTGCTGTCAATGTCGTCTTGCCATGGTCTATGTGACCAATGGTCCCTACGTTTAAATGGGGCTTCGCTCTTTCAAATTTCTCTTTTGCCATTTTTTATGCTCCCTCCCTGAAAGACTTATTAAGCTTTCAAAAGTTTTTCCGCTATCTCTGCGGGTACCTGCTCATAATGATCAAACTGCATTGAGTAAGTGGCACGGCCAGAAGTCTTGCTTCGAAGATCTGTCGCGTAACCAAACATCTCAGAAAGAGGAACGTAGGAACGAATGACTCTAGCATTCGCTTTCATCTCCATACCCTCGATACGTCCTCGACGAGAAGAAATGTCCCCTATTACATCACCCACATAATCTTCTGGAGTAACTACCTCCACAAACATAATGGGCTCCATAAGGACAGGACCAGCTTTCCTCATAGCTTCTTTGAAACCCATGGAAGCCGCTATCTTAAAGGCCATTTCAGAGCTGTCTACTTCATGGTAACTTCCGTCTACTAAGGCCACTTTTACGCCAATAACAGGGAATCCACCAAGAACACCGTTGTTGACGGCTTCCTCTAGACCCTTTTGGACAGCAGATATGTATTCCTTAGGAACAACTCCACCGACAATTTTATCTTCGAAGACAAAGCCCTTGCCATCTGCCAATGGCTCCATTTCAAAAACAACATGTCCATACTGCCCTCGGCCACCTGTCTGCTTAATAAAGCGACCTTCCGCTCTTGAAGCTTTTTTAATGGCTTCACGATAGGAAACCTGAGGCCGACCAACCTTAACATCGACGCCAAATTCTCTCTTCAGGCGGTCGACAATAATTTCAAGATGGAGTTCGCCCATGCCTGAAATAACAGTTTGCCCCGTCTCTTCATCGGTACGAACTCTGAACGTAGGATCTTCTTCAGCCAAAGAAACAAGTCCCTTTGTAAGTTTGATCTTATCGTTTTTGGTTTCAGGCTCCACTGCAAGAGAAATAACCGGCTCTGGAAACTGAAGAGACTCAAGGACTATAGGCTTAGCCTCGTCGCAAAGAGTATCTCCCGTACGAGTGGCTTTCAATCCTGGCAGAGCAACAATCATACCGGCGCACGCTTCGTCAAGCTCTTCTCTCTTATTGGCATGCATCCGAAGGATTCTACCAATACGCTCACGGGATTTGGTTACAGGGTTATAAATAGTCGTTCCCTTTTCAATTTTTCCCGAATAAATTCGAGTGAAGATAAGCCTTCCTACAAATGGGTCGACCATAATCTTAAAGGCTAATGCTGTCAAGGGCTCGTTTACATCGCTATGCCTTTCAAGAACCTCTTCTGTTTTGGGGTCAAACCCCTCAATTGGAGGAAGATCTATAGGGCTCGGCAAATAATCGACCACTGCGTCGAGAAGAAGCTGAACACCCTTATTCTTGAAGGCACTACCACACATGACAGGAACGATTTTAAGAGCGATGGTGTTAGTTCGAATAGCCTTACAAATAAGGTCTTCAGGTACATCCTGACCGTTCAAATAAAGCTCCATTATAGATTCGTCAAAATCTGCCAGAGTCTCTATCATCCCATCTCTCGCAGCCTTAGCCTCATCTAACATCTCGGCAGGGACGTCACCCATAACAGGATTTGTCCCCATATCATCCCTATAGAAGACCGCTTTCATCCGTACCAAATCGATAATACCGGAAAAACGATCTTCCGCTCCTATAGGAAGCTGAAGAGGAACGGATCGTACGCCAAGGCGCTCATGGATATCTTTAACTACCTGTCCAAAATCCGCCCCAACGCGATCCATTTTATTAACAAAAGCGATACGTGGAACATGATACTTATCAGCCTGACGCCACACCGTTTCAGACTGGGGCTCAACTCCTCCCACGGCACAAAAAACAGCAACAGCACCGTCGAGGACACGCATCGAGCGCTCCACTTCAACAGTGAAGTCCACGTGGCCGGGCGTATCAATTATATTGATAAAACAATCACGCCACATACACGTTGTAGCAGCGGAGGAAATGGTAATCCCCCGTTCGCGCTCCTGCTCCATCCAGTCCATGGTGGCAGCACCCTCATGAACCTCGCCAATTTTGTAGCTACGTCCAGTGTAGAACAGGATACGCTCAGTGGTCGTCGTCTTGCCCGCATCAATATGAGCGGCAATTCCGATATTCCTAATTTTTTTCATTTCCATATTTGTTTGCACGTACTTCACCACCAAGCTAGAAAAAATTAATCAAACTCGGGACGCAGCGCATTACCAGCGATAATGAGCAAAGGCACGGTTAGCTTCCGCCATTTTATGGGTGTCTTCTCTTTTCTTAATGGAGCTACCTTCGCCCTTATAAGCATCAACGAGTTCTCTTGCAAGACGCTCGGCCATGGGCATCCCTTTTTTAGAACGAGCAAAAGAAACGATCCACCGCGTAGCTAAAACCTCGGCTCTTTCAGCAGGAACTTCCACAGGAACCTGATAGGTCGCTCCACCTACTCGACGAGCTCGTACTTCTACAAGCGGCTTCACATTATCCATGGCCTTCTGAAAGACTTCAAAAGGCTCTACATCTAGTCGTTCTCCAGCAATTTCAAGGGCTCGATAAAACGTTTTTTCGGCAACACTTCTCTTGCCGCCCCTCATCAAACTACTTACAAACTTCGCTACAGCAACACTTCCAAACATACTGTCGGCTAGTGCTTGGCGCTTCTTAACATGCCCCTTTCGCGGCATGGTGACAATCCCTCCTTACTTTCTTAGCCTAAGCTAAGTACACTACTTGGGCCTTCTGGCTCCGTACTTAGAACGTCCTCTTTTACGGTTTTCTACGCCACCACAGTCAAGCGTTCCCCGAACGATGTGATATCGCACACCAGGCAGGTCCTTCACTCGACCTCCACGAACAAGGACTACGGAGTGCTCCTGAAGATTATGCCCAATTCCCGGAATATAGGACGTCACCTCAATCCCGTTTGTGAGACGAACACGAGCAACTTTCCTCAAAGCAGAGTTCGGCTTCTTAGGCGTAACAGTATACACTCGAGTGCAAACTCCACGCCGAGCAGGATTCCCCTGCAGTGCAGGAGAGTCACTCTTCTTTGGCTTTTCCGAACGCCCACGACGAACTAGCTGATTTATTGTTGGCACAAGACTCCCTCCTTCCACCTATTTATGCTTTCCAGTTCTAGTTAATTTCCTGCTTTAGAACTGGCAATTCCAGCAACTGACGCCCCTCGGCTAATGGCACATGCACGACCTAACCGAATTTTTTCTTCCACCCACTCCACAGAAATTCCTTGATCTTCTGCGTCTTTCAAAATATCTTTTATTCTTCCTAGGTCTGCATCTTGCGCAACGAAAAGCTTTTTCAAGCGTCTGGCTTGAAGGGTTCTACGCACTTCCCGTTCGCCCACAATTCTTAAATTGGTAGCCAACTCGCTTAAAGGCATAAAAAACCCTCCTGTGCAGAAAGCACCAAGGAATAATAACAAAGAGCCCGGAGTAATGTCAAGGACTAATATCTCCGGGCTCTTATATTACTGCATATGTAACATTTTTATGAAGGTATAAACGAACACTTATCTGTTACATTATGCTTCTTTTGAGTTCTGGCTTACTTCAGACTCTCCCGTTTCCGGAGCTTGTTGTTCTGTTTTTATTTCTTTTCCTAATGGAGCTACTTCTACTTCCTTAAACCATTCTACCCCTGTTCCTGCAGGTATCAGATGTCCAATGATAACATTTTCTTTGAGTCCTTCCAGAGGATCCAAGTCCCCCTTTACTGCCGCACCTGCCAAAACCTGAGCTGTCTGCTGGAAGGAAGCGGCACTCAAGAAACTATCTGTAGCTAAGGCAGCCTTCGTAATACCGTGAACAAAAGGCTTGCACTTTGGACCCTCTCTAAGCTTACGAACAAAAGTAACATTCCATATCAATCGTTTTTCGTCAGAACGAGCAGAGATGGGGCGAACAACAAATTCCTCCGCCTCAGATTGTACTAAAAGGTCAATCATAGCCCGGTTAA
The DNA here is from genome assembly GCF_000526395.1 of Aminobacterium mobile DSM 12262. NCBI lineage: Bacteria > Thermotogati > Synergistota > Synergistia > Synergistales > Aminobacteriaceae > Aminobacterium > Aminobacterium mobile. The sequence goes on from NZ_JAFZ01000002.1 coordinate 156,650, forward strand.
TTTCCTGACCACTGTCCATAACGAGCTGCCCTTTCTTATCAAAGATAGGTTCAAGAAGTACTTTCCCGTAGACAAGGTCATTAAGAAGCTCTAGCAATACTTTTTCTCGAGTAAGAATTTCCCCCTCGAGATCCACTGCAGATATTTCTGCATCTACCAGCCCTCTAATAATCCGAGCGTCTACGAGTTGAGCCACATCTGAGAGTGCATTCCCTTCATAATCAATAGCCTGACTCAAAGGACGTCCCCAGATTTTATCCATTAACCGCTCCTGTAGAGCGTCAAGTACTGAGATGCGCTCTACTGTATGCCATGTTTTTATTGACGGTACGTCATATTTAAGGCAGACATCGGCCACATCTTGAGCGAAAGCTCGATCACCCTGAGCAAGAACTTCGCCATCTACAACTATATCTGTTGCCAAATAAGCACCGTCGATAAGCTTCTCGATAGCTCCCTTATCTCGGACGCAAATAGCTACGGGGTCTCCAGCTGTAACAATTCCAAGCTGCCCTGCTGTCAAAACAGTACCTGCCAAAATTTCTTTCCCATCTTCAGACTTGAAGGGTCGAATCAACTCCAGCCCCTCCATCCGCTTACGGAAAGCAGCTTCCCCTATAACAAGAACCAGATCCTGCCCGCCCTCTTCTTCCAGGCTCATTTCAGATATTTGATATCCAGGACGAAGGAGGGTACGAATCGCTTCCTCTGTTAACGGAGCATTCGTATACTGAGCTATAGTGTCGTTTGTTCGTTGCGCAACAATATTTTTTACAACTCTTCCTGAGAAGATACGAGTGGCCTCCATAATGTTCTTCTCATTCTCTTTGCGAATAGCCCCGTTTTCTTGCTCTATATCATCAACCCATACGAGATCGCCTGCAACAAAAGAGGTATCTCCCTCTTCAACAACTCGTACTCTATTGACAGGAGCTACTTTTCTCAATATAACCTCAATATGTTTGTTATTGATAGAGACTCCTTGGGATCGATAAACACCTTGTATTTCATCAACAAGACTGCGCTGTACCGCTTCTATACCTTCCACTTCCAAGAGTTGCTGAGGATCCACGTTCCCCTCCGTTAAATGGTCGGTACGATTGACTTCCTGACCTTCTTCTACAAGCAAATGCTGAGATGAAGGTATGTTATATGTAACCTTTTCTTCCTTCCCTGGCTCATTGCTCGTGATAATGACCTTCCGTTTCCCTTCCATCTCACGAATTTCAGAGACTCTGCCGTCAACGCCAGCGAGGAAAGCGACCTTCTTGGGTCGACGAACTTCAAAGAGTTGCTCAATTCTGGGAAGACCTTGAGTAATATCTTCTCCCGTCATACGAACACCGCCAGTATGGAAGGTTCTCATGGTAAGCTGTGTTCCAGGTTCTCCTATAGATTGAGCGGCCACAACGCCTACAGCCTCTCCCACCGCAACGCCAGAACGTGTAGCCAGATCCATTCCATAACACTTCTGACACACTCCACGCTTCAACGTACACGTTAAGGGACTTCGTACCCAAACGGAAGAGATGCCGAGCTTATCTATGGTTTCAGCAGTCTGAGGCCAAATCAACTCTCCAGCTTCTACAAGAAGCTCTCCAGTCTCAGGATGATAGATATCATATAGGGCAGTTCGTCCTATGATTCTCTCAGCAAGAGAAATCATGACCTTGCCATCTTGGAGCAAAGGATGAATCTCAATACCCTTATTAGTTCCACAATCATGGTCAGTTACTATAATATCCTGAGCTACATCTACCAATCTGCGTGTGAGGTATCCAGACTTTGCCGTACGAAGAGCTGTATCAGCCAATCCCTTTCGTGCTCCGTGAGTGGAAATAAAATACTCCAACATGTTCATACCCTCACGGAAGTTAGCTGTAATAGGATAGTCAATAATTCGTCCCGACGGATCAGACATCAGTCCTCGTATGCCAGCCATCTGCCCCATCTGGCTCTTACTACCACGAGCTCCAGAATCTACCATCATGCGGATGGGGTTCTCGTGAGCCATATTGTCAAGGATACTGTCAGAGATTCTTCGAGCAGCATCTGACCAAAGTATCTCTTTACGGAAGAGGTACTCTTCTTGAGTCAGAATGCCCATCTCATATTCAGACATTAATTCCTCGTCTTCTTCAGCCGCCTCTCGAGTAATTTCCTCTTTCTCCGGCGGAATAATAATGGATTTTACTCCAAAGCTTATTCCACTCACCGTAGACCAATGGTAACCTAAAGATTTAATGCCATCGAGCATTCTAACGAGTTCCGACCTAGAAATAACATCGTAGGCCTCGTCTATAAGCTTTCCTATGGCTTTTTTACCAAATTGCTTATTCATGAAGCGGAGTTTCTCTGGAAGAATGCTATTAAAAAGTGCTCGACCAGGTGAAGTCTCTATCCACCGATCATCCTCACTTTCTACGTTCCAAGCAGGATCTTTCTTTAGTCGAATCTTCGCATTCAGATGAACTACTTTATGGTTCAATGCGACGAGAACATCTTCTATATTAGAGAAATAATCGCCCTCACCCTTCAAACCATCTCGCAGATCAGTAAGATAGTAAATACCGAGGATAATATCTTGGGTAGGCGTCACTATAGGACGACCGCTTGCTGGGGAAAGCAAGTTGTTGGCAGAAAGCATCAGAAGCCGAGCTTCTGCCTGAGCCTCAAGAGAAAGAGGTACATGGACAGCCATCTGGTCTCCATCAAAGTCTGCGTTAAAAGCTGTGCAGACAAGAGGATGGAGACGAATAGCTTTCCCTTCCATCAGCACAGGCTCAAAGGCCTGAATCCCGAGACGATGCAGTGTTGGGGCACGATTCAAGAGTACGGGATGATCCTTAATAATTTCTTCCAGAATCCCCCAAATTTCCTCTCGTCCTCGTTCAATTAATCGTTTAGCACTTTTCACATTCGGAGCTAGGTTTCGCTCGACCAATTGTCTGATTACAAAAGGCTTAAAGAGCTCTAGAGCCATCTGTTTCGGCAACCCGCACTGATATATTTTGAGCTGCGGGCCTATAACAATAACGGAACGCCCCGAATAGTCGACTCGCTTACCGAGAAGGTTCTGTCGGAACCGACCCTTTTTACCTCTTAAAAGATCCGTTAAGCTCTTCAGAGGCCTATTCCCTGCGCCAAGAACTGCCTTCCCCATTCGACCATTGTCTATAAGAGCATCCACTGACTCCTGAAGCATTCGTTTTTCATTCCGAATGATAATCTCAGGGGCTCGTAGCTCTTGTAACTTGCGAAGTCGATTATTTCTGTTAATGACTCGGCGATACAAATCATTCAAATCTGACGTAGCAAATCGACCACCATCAAGCTGGACCATAGGTCGCAAATCTGGAGGGATAACAGGCAATACCTCTAAGACCATGGATTCCACATGGGAATGGCTCCTCCTGAAATCTTCCGCTACCTGCAATCTTTTAATAAGCTTCCTCTTTTTCTGTCCTGTGCTCTCCGAAACGTCTTCTCTGAGAGTAGCGCACAGAAAATCGAGGTCTATCTTGCTCAGAAGACTTCTCACACCTTCAGCTCCTATGCCTGCATTGAATTTTTTATCATATGCTGCGCATAAGCGCTGCTCTCTCTCCATAATAATGTCCGCAGGGTCAAAAGGAGAGGATCCCTTATCTATAACGATATAGCAAGGATCTTCTATGGTAACAGTCTCAACCTGAGCCATGAAACGACCAGGATATTTTTCGTGGAACATCTGAAACTCTGTGGACGACACAATATCTCCCTTTGCGAAGGGAAGCTTCGCTGCCGCTGTTACGACAAAAGTTTCCTGATTGTTCACTATGGCTCTCTTGGTCTCAAACTCAAGACCAAGTTTTTCAAGTCGATCCAGCTCAGACGCAGAAGCCACATCGCCAGGAGTAAATTCCAGCCCTTCTGGCACTGTCACGAATTCAAAGGCGGGCTCTACTTTGAAAAGGCTATCACCATATTCCGTCTTATACCTCGATACTTGCTGAGCAGTAAGGACATCTCCCACATTAACCGGGATATCATCGACACTTACAATTCGATATGCCTCTTCTGCCTTAATCTTGGAATCGTAATAAGAGTGAATTTTAACCTCACTCTCCGCAATGACATCCCCACGTTTGGCCAAGTCCGGACGCCGGCCCTCCATAACTATCTTATAAGCTGGCTCTCGCTTGCGAGTCGGAGCAAAGTATACGACCTTCTCTAAATCTTTCGTGCTCGTTCCAAGGAGAAGGCTCAAACGACTGGGAATTCCCCTGAGATACCAAATATGAACGACAGGTGCGGCCAGTTCTATATGGCCCATCCTCTCGCGACGAACGCGATTATCGGTCACTTCTACTCCACAACGATCACAGACGATCCCCTTGAACTTAGGCCCGCTTCGCTTATATTTGCCGCAAGCACACTCATAGCTTTTGGTAGGCCCAAAGATACGCTCACAAAAGAGTCCATCTTTTTCTGGGCGAAGGGTTCGATAGTTGATTGTCTCAGGTTTTTTTACCTCGCCACTGGAAAGCTCTCTGATTCGTTCCGGGCTAGCCAGCTTAATGCGGACCCCAACTATTTCTTTCTGGCTCATCTATTCTTCAGCCCCCTCTGGGTCGTCGTTACGATCTTCGAACACGCCTTCAAAAAGCATGTTTTCGATCACCTGTTCTTCCGCATTTTCTATTTCTTTCTGTTCCTCTTCCACTACATTTTCTTCCTCAACAGGTTTTTCTACTGCTTTTTCTTTAACTTCAGGAGCTGCTACGACACTACGACGACTGGCTCCTTCCTCATCTTCTTCATCCATAACCAGCTCGCCAATCGTTCCATCGCTGTACTTTATCTCCACATCAAGAACGAGTCCTTGCAACTCTTTTACAAGTACTCGGAAGCTTTCAGGGACTCCCGGCCTTGCTAGATTTTGCCCCTTAACTATTTTTTCATAGGTTTTCAAGCGACCTCTGATGTCGTCTGATTTCACAGTAAGCATTTCTTGTAAGATATGGGCTGCTCCGTATCCTTCAAGAGCCCAAACCTCCATTTCTCCGAAACGCTGCCCACCGAACTGGGCCTTCCCTCCAAGAGGCTGCTGTGTAATTAAACTGTAAGGCCCTATAGAACGGGCATGAATCTTATCATCTACGAGGTGAATCAATTTAAGCATATACATGTACCCTACGGTGACCTTCTTCTCCATGGGTTCTCCCGTACGGCCATCGTACAAGGTAATCATTCCGTCTGACGTAAGATCAGGATATTTCTCTTTGCTCAGTTTTTCCAACTGCTCAAAGATTTCATCTTCCTGAGCGCCCTCAAAGACAGGTGTAGCTACCTGCCAGCCATTATGTACTGCAACAAACCCCATGATAGTTTCTAGAACCTGACCAAGGTTCATTCGGCTAGGAACACCTAAAGGGTTCAGCACAATATCGCAAGGAGTACCATCGGGAAGATATGGCATATCTTCTATAGGCAGGACCTTTGAAACCACGCCCTTGTTGCCGTGGCGACCAGCCATTTTATCTCCCACGGTAATCTTTCTAAGCTGTGCAACATATATTTTGACAACTTCACTCACGCCAGGGCTTAAAGCATCTGGGTTATTTTCTCGAGTCATGCGCTTGACAGCAACAATTTTCCCTCTCGCTCCATGAGGAACTTTTAGCGAAGTATCGCGTACTTCACGTGCTTTCTCCCCAAAAATAGCCCTCAACAGTTTCTCTTCTGGGGACTGGTCTGATTCACCCTTAGGCGTAACCTTACCTACTAGTATATCTCCAGCGTTGACCTCAGCTCCCACCCGCACAATGCCGTATTCGTCAAGGTTCTTCAACATATCTTCGCCTACGTTAGGAATGTCGCGAGTGATCTCTTCAGGCCCTAATTTAGTATCCCGGGCCTCAATTTCATATTCTTCTATATGGATAGACGTATAAAAGTCTTCTTTTACCAAGCGCTCACTTAAAAGAATAGCATCCTCATAGTTATATCCTTCCCATGGAAGGAACGCTACGAGAACATTCCGCCCTAAAGCTAGCTCTCCATTATCTACCGATTGCCCATCAGCTATAATATCGCCCTTCTTAACCATTTCGCCTTTGTAAACAGAAGGACGCTGATGAATAATTGTGCCCTGATTCGAACGGCGGAACTTCACAAGAGGGTAGACCTGAAGCCCTTTTTTCGTCCGTATCTCAACTTTATCTGCATCGACATACACAACTTCGCCATCTACATCAGTAACGACACAAGAGCCAGAATCTTTAGCAATACGATGCTCCATTCCAGTACCTACTACTGGAGCTTCAGGCTGAATTAAAGGAACAGCCTGACGTTGCATGTTCGATCCCATCAAAGCTCTATTTGCGTCATCATGCTCCAGAAAAGGTATCAAAGCTGTTGAAACCGACACTATCTGCTTGGGAGACACATCTAGGTAATCTACCATTTCTCTGGGGACGAGCTCTATGTCACCTCTATAGCGAGTGTGGCATTCTTTTTCAAGATAACCATCCTCATCAATAAAAGTATTAGCTCGCCCGATATACATGTCGTCTTCTTCATCAGCAGAAAGATAGACAATCTCATTCATGACCTTCCCATCCACTACTTTTCTGCGTGGCGTCATGAGGAAGCCGTATTCATTTACACGTGCATAGGTTGCAAGTGACGTAACAAGACCGATATTAGGCCCTTCCGGAGTTTCGATAGGACATACTCGTCCATAGTGAGTATGATGAACGTCACGAGCCTCAAACCCGGCTCGCTCTCTGCTCAAACCACCCGGTCCAAGAGCTGAAAGACGACGACGATGGGTGACCTCTGCCAAGGGGTTGGTCTGATCCATAAATTGAGAAAGCTGGCCAGAACCAAAAAATTCTCGAATTGCCGCAGCAATAGGACGAACGTTGATAAGGTCTCGAGCCATGGCCGCTTCGAGATCTGGAATAGTCGTCATCCTCTCTTTAGCTATTCTTTCCATGCGAAGCAAACCGATACGAATCTGGTTCTGAAGCAATTCTCCCACTGAACGGACTCGGCGGTTGCCAAGATGGTCAATATCATCATCACTAACTTCCGGGTTTCGAAGGTCGATTACCCCTTGAATAATTTTACGCAAATCTTCCAAGGTTAAAAGACGATTATCTTCGGGGATATTAAGGTCAAGCCGTCTATTCATCTTATACCGGCCCACTCTCCCCAAGTTATAACGTCTTGTATCGAAGAAAAGACTGTAGACATATTCTCTGGCATTTTCCACTCGTGCAGGTTCGTTGGGTCGAAGACGACGGAACATTTCTAACACAGCCTCATCACTATTGGACGTGCTATCTCGCTCCAACGTTGCAGCAATAGCCGGATCCACCGCCCAAACATGTATCTTGGTGCGGCCAAGATCCCAAAGTTTTTCCACATGCTCTTTGGTGAGCCGGCTATTCTTTGCCACTATCTCATTTCCATCGCCATCAAGAACAGTTTCTGCCACAAGACGACCTTTCGTTTCCTCTTCTGTCAGGTCAATCTCTTCAGCTTCGGCGCCAAACATATCGAGAATTTCCTGATTGTTTGAAACACCAAAAGCTTTCAATAAAATAGTAGCAGGAAGTTTTTTCCTGTTATCAATATTGACAGACAGCACATCTCCTGGGCTGAGATTAAACTCAAGCCATGCTCCTCTATCAGGAATAATCTTCGCTGAATAGGATTCCTGCCCAGGAATCTGCTCTTCCTTATGAAAATAAACACCAGCTGAACGTGCAAGTTGATTAACCACCACTCGCTCCGTCCCATTAATGATAAAGGTGCCACGTTTCGTCATAATAGGGAAATCACCAAGGAATATTTCTTCTTCTTTAATCTCCTTGGTTTTCCTATTAACTAAGCGAATAGTAGCACGTATGGGCTGGGACCACGTGAGGTCTCTTTGACGAGCTTCTTCCTCATCTCCCGAAGGGTCATCAATGAAATAATGAATAAACTCGAGAGCGAAAGCCCCGTCATAACTCTCAATAGGAAAAACTTCGTTCAAAAGTTCTTCCAGTCCTTGTAACTTTCTGGAGTCCGGATCACAATCCCTCTGGTAAAACCAGTCATAAGAATTGCGTTGGACTTCTATCATGTCAGGTATCTCTACAAGATCCCTGGCACGACCGAAAGTCAACCTCTGCCGCATTCTGCCCACGGGAACAAACTCGGCCATGCGCCTAATGACCTCCCTGTAAAAGATATGGGGGAAAATATGTTAACGAAGAACAAAGATAACAAAAAGGGCGCGTTGTGTCAACGACACAACGCAGCCCCTTATTATATACGCTATAAGGCTTTTAATGCAAGTCTTTAAAAAATATGGTGCCGAGGCGGGGACTCGAACCCCGACAGGCTTGCGCCCACTAGAACCTGAATCTAGCGCGTATACCAATTTCGCCACCCCGGCTTTTATCATTACGACGGTAATTGTAGCAAGGCAAGGCTCCTTTGGCAAGCCTAATCTTTATTTTCCAAGGCCTGCGGCTCGACTCAGCCGATCTCGCAAAGCCAATCCTATGCCTGCTTCTTCTGGCCACTCAGCTATTATAATGTCGATGTTCCTTCCTTCTAATACACGAAATGCAGAAAAAAGGCCGTGGGCATAATACTCCGGAGTTTTAAAGAGGATCTTTTCTTCTACTGGATGCAACGGTTCTTTCATCCCTATATACCCGATCCTCTTCCCTGCCACTTCAGGACGAAGCCAATCGCAGTCATCCTTCCAAAGATAAAGAGGAATCAAAGGAGCATAGTGCCGATATCTCGTTCCAGGAGAACGTTTTTTCTTCTCTTCACCTGGAAGAAGTACCACTCTCCCAACTACCTCTTCTATGCGCTCTACAGGCATCCCACCGGCACGTAGCAATACTACGACTTTATCAGTTACATCTATAACAGTAGATTCAAGCCCTACATCCGTAGCTCCACCATCCAGAATAATATCTACAGCATCCCCTAAATCGGCTAATACAGAGGAAGCTTCTGTTGGGCTGGGGCGTCCACTTTTATTGGCACTAGGAGCAGCGATAGGAACTCCCGCAGCTTTAATAAAAGCCATAGCTACAGGATGGGAGGGCATACGAACCGCTACAGTTCCCAATCCTGCTGTAACAGAAGGAGGCACTATAGACTTAACTGGTAATACGAGAGTTAAAGGACCTGGCCAAAAAATATCCATCAAGAGCTTCGCCCTTTCATTTACATAAGCAACCTGTTCCACATCTTCCGGCGAAGCGAAGTGAAGAATTAATGGATTATCTACCGGTCTCCCTTTAGCAGCAAAAATTTTTCGAACAGCCTTATCATCAAGCCCATTAGCACCAAGGCCGTAGACAGTTTCTGTAGGGAAAGCGACAAGTGCCCCATCTCGAATAGCTTTCCCAGCCTCACTTATAATGTCAGACTCAGGATTCCAACGATCTACAGAATAGACTTTAGTTTTCATTTTCGTCACCTTCTCCATGGAAAACTTCATTAAAATGTTGTCTGAATTCTGGGAAGTTTCCGTTGAGAATAGACTCTCTCATCTGTTCCATGAGACGTATAAGGAATCTCAGATTATGCCAACTACATAAACGAGCCGCTAATATTTCTCCTGCCTTGTAAAGATGGCGTAAATATGCCTTAGTAAAGTGACGACAAACATAACAGTCGCAGTGAGGATCAATAGGAGAAAAATCTCGAGCATAAATCTGATTCTTAATGTTTATTTTCCCTGTAGAAACAAATACAGTTCCTGTACGGCCATTACGGGTTGGCAAGACACAGTCAAACATGTCCACTCCTCTGGCTACTCCTTCTACTAGATTGGAAGGATGGCCCACTCCCATGAGATAACGAGGTTTATTAAAGGGCATTTCTGTCTTCAGCACATCAAGCATTTGATACATGACGTGATGGGGTTCTCCCACTGAAAGCCCTCCTATGCCATATCCCGGGAAATCCAATGCTGTAATCTCTCGAGCAGATTGACGGCGTAAATCTTCATAAACTGATCCCTGGACAATGCCAAAAAGGGCTTGATCTACCCTATGATGGGCTTCTTTAGAACGATAAGCCCATCGAGTCGTGCGAGCTAAAGCAGCTTCTGCTTCCTCACGAGTACAAGGATAGTGAAGGCACTGATCGAAACACATGGCTATATCGCTTCCCAGCTTCTGTTGCACATCCATAGACCATTCGGGATTCATGACATGGCGACTTCCGTCGAGATGGGATTGGCAAATAACGCCTTCATCTGTCACTTTATTCAGGGTGGCAAGGGAAAAAACCTGGAATCCGCCACTATCAGTTAAGATAGGGTGATGCCAATCCATAAAACGATGGAGCCCACCTGCTTCCTCCACAATATCTGCCCCAGGGCGAAGATAGAGATGGTACGTATTAGATAAAATAATTTGCGCTTTTATGGCTTCTAATTCAAAGGGAGCCATAGCTTTTACAGTTGCCTGAGTCCCTACAGGCATAAAAACAGGGGTACAAATAACCCCATGGGGGGTTTCAAATTCTCCTGCCCTCGCTCCTGTTTCCGGGCATTGTGCGAGTACTCGAAATGTAAACATTTATTGATCCTCCCATTGAAAGAGGGAATAGGCATTGCGCCAGACTACCCTTTTCAGTTCTTCCACACTTATTCCCCTAGCCTCGGCCACTACATCGTATACCTCAGTAACAAGAGATGGCTCATTTCTTTTTCCCCGATGATGCTGGGGGGCAAGCCAGGGGGCATCTGTTTCGCACAACAGTCTATCTAGAGGCATGGATGCTGCAACTTCTCTTAAAATATGATTTCTTTTATACGTTACAGGGCCTGCAAAAGAAAGATAAAACCCCATATCCAATGCTTGTTTTCCATCCTCCATATTTCCAGAAAAACAGTGTATAACACCTTTGAAAAAGGAGTTCCCACTTCGATCCAGAGTGGCGAAGAGATCTTGAAAGGCATCTCTTACATGAAGGATAAGAGGTTTGTCCACTTCCTTGGCCCACTGAATGTGCCATAAAAGCACCTGTTGCTGAATATCTCGTGGAGAGTAATCGTAGAAATAATCCAGACCGCTTTCCCCAATAGCTAATACTCGCGGGTGACAAGCAAGACTTTTCAACTCTTCCGGTATGCCCCATGAGATAGTACTTGCATCATGGGGATGGACGCCAATAGCAGCAAAAAGGCCCTGTGCGCTGTATTTTTCTGCTAGATGTACAGCCTCTTTGCTAGAGGGAATATCGCCACCTACTACAAGCATGCGTCGAAGACCTGATTCCAACGCTCTATCGACTACGAGAGAGAGATCCTCTTTATAATCCTCTGAATTTAAATGACAATGAGTATCAACAAAATATGACACATCTACCACACCTTATTCAAAAAATATCGGGTCTCTTCCAGGAGAAGAAACCCGATACAAACATTTATCTCCCGTTTAGCTAACTCGACATCCCAAGGGAATATTTTTGTCAGGGGTCAACAAAGCCAACGTAGATTTATCAGCGGGGCCTGAAGCCAAAAGCATTCCTCTGCTCTCGACACCGCAAAGTTTAACGGGCTTAAGGTTCACCACTACAACGATCCTCTTCCCAAAGAGCTCTTCCTTTGTAAAATGTTCCTTTATTCCGGAAACGATAGTACGCTTTTCATAGCCGAGATCGACTAAAAGTTTATATAGCTTTCTCGCTTTAGGGATATCCTCAACTTCTACTATTTGCCCTACTCTCAGTTCTACTTTTGTAAAATCATCAATTAAAATTTGCTCTTCATGGTTACCTGGGTCGGGCATGGAGTTTTTTTTCTCCTCCCGCTCTGCCTTTTCTTTCTTCCACTTCTCCAAGTCAATACGCGGGAAGAGAACGTCCCCTTTCGCTGTTTTAATCCCTGCCGGGAATTCTCCAAAAACGTAACCACAAATGCTGTGATCTTCTGGCTTTCCAGGAAGCCCCATTTGCTGCCATAGTCTTTGAGCAGCATAAGGCATAACAGGAGTGATAAGTAAGCCCGTAGCTCGCAAAATCTCTGCGAGAACGAACAACACTGTGTCTAATCTCTCCTCAGGTCCCTCTTTGCCGAGCTTCCAAGGCATAGTCTCATCAATATATTTGTTCCCTTGTCGAATGAGGCCCCAGATGCTTTTTAGAGCTTCATCATAGGCAAAATTAGACATATGTTCCTCTACTTGAGCAAAGGTAGATACGATACACTCCTTTATATCTTCATCCATGGCATTAAAAGACGTATAGGAAGGAATGACGCCATTTCTAAAGTTTTTGACCATTTGAAGAGTTCGATTGAGTAAATTCCCAAGGTCATTGGCCAAATCTGAATTAATACGCTGTACCATAGCCTGCTCAGAGAAATCACCGTCAAGACCAAACGTTACTTCCCTAAGAAGGAAATAGCGGAAGGGGTCCACGCCATAACACTTCACCATTTCAAAGGGATCCACAACATTCCCTTTCGACTTCGACATTTTTTCGCCTTCAACAGTCCACCATCCATGAGCAAAAACAGAGACAGGAGGATTCAACCCCAACGCAATGAGCATAATGGGCCAAATAACACAATGAAATCGAATAATGTCTTTTCCAACAAGGTGATGGACATGGGGCCAATATTTCTCCAGTTTTTGAGGATCAGACATATAACCACATGCCGTTAGATAGTTAATCAACGCATCAAACCATACATAAACTACATGTTTTTCATCGCCTGGGAGAGGGATGCCCCACTTGATAGTAGTGCGAGAAACAGATTGGTCCCGGAGGCCACTTTTGATAAAACTGACTATCTCGTTATACCGGCTTTTAGGCATAATAGCTTTTAGATTTTTCTCATAGTAATCTAAAAGCTGATCAGCATATTTTGATGCCCTGAAAAAGTAGCTTTCCTCCTCCATTTTCTGAAGAGGACGCCCACAGTCTGGACATGTCTTATCTTCTCCCATGCTGCTTTCTGGAACATATGTTTCGCAAGGGATACAATACCATCCTTCATATGTCCCCTTATAAATATCCCCTTGTTCCATAAGTTTTTTAAATATGGCCTGAACCACAACTTCATGGCGTTTCTCTGTCGTTCGGATAAAGTCATCGTTTGAAATATTCAGCACTTCCCAAAGCTTGCGGAAGTTTTCCATGGTTTTATCTGCCAGCTCTTTCGCTGTCAGCCCCTTCTTTTCAGCGCTTTGCTGGATTTTCTGACCATGCTCGTCAGTTCCCGTACAGAAGAAAACATCATAGCCCGTCATTCGTCGATATCGAGCCATAACATCAGCAGCTATAGTTGTATAGGCGTGTCCTATATGGGGGATATCGTTAACATAATAAATGGGAGTCGTGATATAAAAGTTTTTCTCAGACATAATTTCTCCTCCTTCTTTCAATTTAGTCCTGTCCCCTATGAATCAGCCAATCTTTGACTGTATTTTTTGATACGGAGTAATGTTGAATTATAAATTCTACAACTTCTTTCGATGTAATGCCATCGCGCAACATGTCAAGGGCCTTTCCCTGCCACATACTTTCATCAAGTGGCGCGGATAGAGCCCTATCCACTATAAGGACAAGTTCTCCACGAACCCCCTCTTCCTCTATACCTTTTAGAAGAAGAGAGAGAGACGATCTCCGAGCTTCTTGATATATTTTGCTGATTTCCCGAACTAAAGCTGCCGGGCGATCTCCAAAAGATTTTAATATATCTCGCAAATGTTTCTGAGCTTTATGAGGGGAAAGATAGATAATAATAGGGAAAGGATGATCTTTCAAAAGAGCCAGCTCTTTCTGCCTTTCTCCTGCTTTATCTGGTAAAAAACCATAAAAAGTAAAAGGATGAGGCCCTAATCCTGATTGAATTAGGGCTGGAACAAACGCTGTCGGACCTGGCAAAACATCCACCAGTATATTTTCGGACAACGCTGCACGAATCAGAATAGCTCCGGGATCCGAAATGCCAGGCGTGCCTGCATCGGAAACAAGGGCGACTTGTTGCCCTTTACGAAGTCGTTCTAACAGTTGTTCTCCCCTTTTATATTCATTATGGGCATAATAAGAAATCGTAGGGACTCGTATGTGATAATGTTGAAGGAGTACGGCTGTTTTTCGAGTATCCTCACAAGCAATAATATCCGCTTCTCGAAGTACTCGAATGGCCCGGATTGTTATATCTCCTAAGTTTCCTATGGGAGTAGGAACTACAAAAAGAGGCATTATGCCCTCCCTTCCGGCAAACGGTACGCCGCTAATAAATCTGGAGTGAAATACCCCTGCTCATCATATATGAAAAGGGGAGGTTCTATAGTCACACCAGTCCCGGCAGACCGCACCGCATCCACCAGAATCATAGATGCTTTTTTATCTGGACGGGGATGAACCAGACGAATTCGCTTCGGAAGTATATTATTCTGGGTAAGATTCCACAATAGCTCTGCTGCCCGTTGAGCTCGAAATATCATATAGAGATGACCTCGATTCTTTAAGAGGAACCGAGACGCCCGCACTACATCGAGTAACGAACAATAAAGTCCCTGCCGAGCAGTCGCATCACTGAATGATTTTGTCCATCGGCTCCGCGCTGGCTCGTCGTAAGGGGGGTTAGTGACCACCACGTCAAAAGACTGAGGCGCATACATCTTTTTTACTTCCCGAAGATCTCCAAGAGAAAAACGCACACGCTCCTCCAATTCGTTTTCAAGAGCGTTGCGTTTGGCTAAATCAACAAGTTCTTTCTGTATCTCAAGTCCCTCTATACGTATGCTTTGAGGAAGACGAAGGGCCAAAAGCAATGATATGACACCCGTAGCACTCCCTAGTTCAATGAGGTTATCTCTTCTTCTCGCCTGAACAAAAGAGGCTAATAGAATAGTATCCACCGTTACCCGAGGACCATCTACCGGCTGCCACGCTTTTAAGGCCCCATAAAGGACATTATCACAGGTTGCTTTTATTCCTTCCATTCGTCCAGACTCACTCCTATAACTTTTGAAAGGCCAGGTTCCGACATCGTAACACCATAAAGGACATCAGCTCGTTCCATAGTGCTCCTCCGGTGGGTCATAGCCAATATCTGTATATACGCTGCATAATCTGTAACAAGATCTACAAATCGGAGCAAATTATATTCATCCAAAGCGGCATCTACTTCATCCAAAATTGCGAGAGGGACAGCAGCCACTTCCATAGTAGCAAAAAGAAGGGCTATCGCCGATAAAGATTGTTCCCCCCCAGAAAGCTGCGTTAGGTTCTGTAGTTTTTTCCCAGGTGGTCTAGCATAAATATCAACCCCGGCTTCCCACAGGGAGAGGCCCTCTTCCATTTGAAGATGAGCTTCGCCTCCACCAAAGAGTCGTTGGAAAAGAGCATTGAATCGCTTATCGGTATTGACAAGAGCCTCTCCAAACACTTGTCCCACACGCCTGTCTGTATCTTGGATCATTTCCTGCAATTCCTTTATTCCAGCGCGTACATCCTTCATTTGTTCAGAAAGAAAGGCAAGCCGCGCATTGAGAGATTCATGTTCAGAAAGGACGCCGAGATCATACTCTCCCAATTCCCGTAGTTTCTTCTCTAGTCGTTTAACACCCGCTAATCCTTCGTCTCTCAAATCGTCAGGAAGAGCAAGAGACCCTGGATAGGGGTAGTTTTCTTCCCACAAAGAGGTAATCTGAGTGAGTTCTCCCTCTACGTTGTCAAGCTGCCGACGGCAATCACGTAGCTGTTCTTCACAATTTTGGCGAAACTGTATGGCATCTGCGTGACGCTGCACCAAAAAAGTTATCTTGTTATTTATAACAACCAGGTCGTCTTGCACTCTCTTCTCTTCTTTTAGCGCATTCCCCCGACGAGACCACACATGGTACGACTCTTTTCCAAGAGATTGAAGTCTGTCGAGATTTACCAAAAGATCCCCTGATACCTTCTCCCGTTCCTGTGTCAAATCGAGAAGCGTTCGCTCCATGCGCCGCACCTCCGAATCCATCCGTTCTACAAGGACGTGATGGGCTCGAACTTTTTCCCTCGTTATAGCGGCTTCGGCCTGGGCTGAGGAAAGCTTATGTTCCAGATCTGCTTCATCTGGTAAATCACCAAAATCCAGGATCATTTTTTCCAGTTCCTCGGAGTGAAAGATTATTTGCTCCGACAACGTTACATCCTGTTCTGCCTCTTTTTTAAATGCGTCTTCTTCCCTCTTCAAACGTTGTACTTCTTTGAAGAGGCTGTCTTTCCGAGCTATAAGTACTGAAAGTTCCTTCTCTATTTCTTGCTCCTGTTCGCAAAGTCCTGTTTTATGAAAAGCAACTTCTTGTTCCCGTTTTTCCGCTTCCCGTAATTCAGCAGAAAAATTTTTAAGAGCAAGACGTTCCTTTTCGAGATGATTGTTCAGTTCATCTATAAGAAGGCGCCGTTCAATAGCACCTCCAGAACGACGAAATTTACCACCGCTCACACTTCCTGCGACAGTAAAAACATCTCCGTCAAGAGTCACTATGGGGAAAGAAGCACCTATACGGGCTAATTGGACACCCACATCATATGATTCTATTATAAGAAGATCTCCAAGGAGGTGCCGCACTGCCGGGTCCCATGGTTCTTTTATAGAGAGCAAGTCTACGGCCCATCCTACAATTCCTTTATCAGAGAAATGAAAATTACGGTCAGGTGTGCGGGGATAACATCGTTCTAGCGGCAAAAAGGTCACACGGCCTGCTTTTCGTTCCTTTACAAGTTCTATGCCTTCGCGAGCCTCCTCCAGCGTTGAAACCAACAACCAGAACTGTCGGCCGCCAAGATACGCTTCCAGGGGCGACGCCAAATCACTGGAACACGTAAAAGCATCAGCCACAAGAGTAGCCTTTATATTTAATTTTCCTAGTTTCCCCGCCGCTAATACAACACGAACTGGCTCGGGATAAAGTCGTTGTTCCGTGTTTTCATAAAGAGTTTCCAGCTGATTTTCCAGTTGGGTTACATTCCTTTTTGCAAAAGTTACAGAAGAGGCTAACTGCTGGCAAGAGGCGTAGACCTCTGCATGGAGAGCGGAGGTTTCTTCTCTCTGGGCCTGGAGATCCAAAAGCTTGCGTTGCTTATGTTCCAAGTCTTTCATAAGCTCTTGCAACTTTTTTTCTGCCTCATCGCGCTCTCGGAGACTCCCTTCCAAGGCAGCCTTTCTAGCCTTAAGACGTGCGTCTATACGATTTTTCTCCATTTCCAAACGAGCCACTTCTTCTCTGCATTTCTGACGTCGTTTTCTTTCCTCATGGAGAGATGTACGCAGTTTGGAAAATTCTTCAGAAATAGATGAAATAACCCCTTCTTTTTCTTTTAGCTCATTACAAAACGAAACATACGCTTTTTTCGTAACTGCAGTTTCGCCTCGTACCTCTTTGAGATTCCCCTCTAATATTTTAGTATCTTCAGCCAGAGAGCATAGTCTTTCTCGAGCTCCCTTAACAGAGAGGCCCACAGCAAAACATTGCCGATGAAGAGAGTCTCTCTGAGAATCCAACGCAACGAGAGTTTCGCCGAGAGATCGGCTATTTTGTTTCAATCCCTCTATTTTCGATTGGTAAAAACGAAGACCATATTCCCATAGAGTTTCCCACTCTATGGCTTGCGCTTTCCGACTATCTACGCTGCTTACATGATGTTGTAAAGATACAATCTCTTTCTCAAGAAAAGTTCTCCTCAAAAAATAATAATCCCGTCGCCGCCCTTCAAGCTCATGGAGAATCCCCCTGGCTTCTTCAGCTATAGATACCAAGGGTAAAATTTCATCTCGACGCATTGTAAGTTCCAAAACAAGAGTTTGAAGCCTCGCTAGCTCATCTGTAGCCGATTTAAGTTTCTGACTGGCATCCTCTCTTTTTCTTCTATATCGATCAATACCAAAGAGCGCTTCAAGAACTGTACGACGCTGAAGGGGCCTCTGCCGAATAGCTTCAGCTACTTCTCCCTGCCCAATAAAGGCAAATTGCTCACCTTCAAGATGCCATTCACGTTTAATCTCATCAAGGTCCTGAAGACGAATACGCACCCCATCAACAGAAAGAGTCGTCCCACTTTCTGGGGAGAACTCTCTTCTAATAGTACAAATCTGAGGATCTTCTCGCAAAGAGAGAAGGACCTCAGTTTCCCCAGCTGAAGGAACACTAACACTTCCCTGGAAAAGGAGGTCGCTCTGTTTGGTAATTCTCAGACGGTTAGGGCTCCCTTCTCCTAAGACCCAGCGCAACCCATCGAGAATATTACTCTTGCCACTGCCATTAGGGCCTACAATGGCAGTGAATCCTGGAGAAAAAAGAAGTTCATGCTCTCCTCCAAAACTTTTAAATCCTTTAAGACGAAGCCGTTCGATAAACACGAATTTTTGCCTCCCACTGCTCCATCTGTTCTACTTTACGCTCCACAAGATCCAACGTTCCTTGAACATCTAACCTGTATTTACTCCAAGCAAACTCCGGAGCTCCGGCAATGAAGATTTTTCGCCCAAACTCTTCCTCCCAAAGAAGAAGATATGTTTCTGCTATATATTGGGCAATAGCTGGATGAGCCTCAAGAAGCATGGCTTCTGATTTATTGGAAAGCGCAACTTTCCGTAAAAAGCGCTTGATATGCATAGCGACGCTATCCTCTTTAAGAACCCAACCATATCCACCACAAAAGGGGCAACCTCGGGTCATCACTGAACGGACATCGGGACGAGCCCGTTTCCTGGTAATCTCTACGAGACCAAGCTGGGAAACTCCAAATATTCTGGCTCGGTATCGATCGCTCTGAAAGACTTCTTCGAGACGCTTAAGAAGCTTTTGTCTATCCTCTTCATATTCCATGTCTATAAAGTCGATCACAACAATACCACCGATAGCTCGGAGCCGAAGCTGGCGGGCTATTTCATCTGCCGCCTCCAGGTTGGTATCGAGGACTGTGTGACGAAGATCCGTATCTCCTACGAATTTCCCTGTATTCACATCTATAACTGTAAGCGCTTCAGTATGGTCTATGATGAGATACGCTCCGGATTTTAACCACACTTTTCTATCGAGGGCTGTCTCTAGGTCTCTCTCTATGCCATAGAAATCAAAAATAGGGGTATTCCCCTGATATAGCTCTACCTCAGGAGCCCTGTCTTCCAAAAGCCTCACGAGGAAATCATTTACTTTTTCATACTCTTCTTCGCTATCAATAATAATCTCACTTACATCCCCAGTAAGCTCGTCACGAAGAACCCGTCCCACCAGACCTATATCCCGATAAATAAGGCATGGTGCCGACTGTACCTGAGCGTTATGCTTTATTTCCTCCCAAAGATCCTGAAGGTTATGAAGTTCATGCATTAATACCTCTTCATCAACACCTTCTGCCGCCGTACGAATAATAACTCCATATCCATTGCCTTCATCTCTCAGTTTCTTGGCGAGGGCGCGAAGACGTTTTCGCTCCTCTTCGTCTGTAATACGTTTTGAAACCCCCGTCTCCTGCCCCTCAGGAACAAATACAAGGTATCGTCCGGGGAGAGAAATCCTTGCTGTAACTCGAGCTCCTTTATTTTTACGAGCGGCCTTAACAACTTGAACCACTACTTCAATATTCGGTTTAAGGTCGAGTCCCTTGGCATCATTTAAGTAAAGAAAGGCATTTCTACCATCGCCTAAATTTACAAAAGCCGCATGTATTCCAGGCAACACACTATCCACTCGGGCCTTATATACCTCTCCAGTTTTTTGTCGCTCCCACATTCGCTCAATAAAGATATCCACAAGGCGGCCATTTTCAATAATAGCCACTCTCATCTCTTCCGGGTCGACGATGTTGGCCACGATCTTTCTATCAGTCATTAAACTACCCCCTCACCTCTTATAAATTGAGCTGGTAAACGAGGAGGATTCTTTTGAAAAACAAGGGGTTCAAGATTCCCTTCGTTCCATTTTCCCACAGTGGTCCGTACAAGTTTAACGTCAGCCCACCCTTGTATAAGGCCTATTCGCTCTAACTCCTTTATTAAAGCGCCCGGGCCTAAGCTGTAGGGATCAGAAAAAACGCACTCAGCAAAAGGGGAACAGAGCGTCCAGTTGAGTAGTTTCTCTGGAAAAAAAGTTTGATCCTCCAGCTGGCGTACTAATTTCGGCAATGAGTTTTCGGAACGAAAACCTATAAGATATCCTGAAGCATTGCAGCTTTTACTAATGGAAGGTCCTTCGTAAATAGCACCACCTGTAATAGTGAAAGCAGATGGAAGAGTTTTATTCCAGCTTTCTAAAAAGTCATCATTCCAATTCCTCACCCAAATGTCAGCAGGTTCCGAAAGAGCTATGATCCCCACCGGAAGCTCTGGACCTAAGCTCACTCTTGGTCTGGGAGAAAATCCTTCTGTAAGGACAAAATCCAAACCTGCCCTTCTTCCTGCTCGATAAAGCGTTTGAGGCATAGAGATATGAGAGATAAAACACCCTCGTCCCCGTTTTGAGTAAGTGATTCTCACCCGGAACATTAGTGAACGCCTCCCTGCGACCATTGACAGCCATAAGACTGCCAACCGCACCCATGACAATGAGACCAGCGACAATCAGGCGTTAAAAGACCTTGTATGGCCTTTTCTCGTTCCCTCCAAAGGAAATCGCGGGATACCCCTGTATCTATATGGTCCCAAGGGAAACCTTCTTTCTCTTCGCGAGATCGCAAATTAAAGGAGCTAGGATCTATTCCCTTCTCCTCAAAAGCCTCGAACCAACGCTGGAGAGAAAAGGTCTCACTCCATCCGTCAAAACGAGCCCCTTTCTCCCATGCTAAAGCAATAACTGAGGCTAAACGCCGATCTCCACGGGCAAAAACACCTTCTAAGAAGCTTTGTTCCGGCTCATGATATTTAAGAGAGATTCTTCGGTTATAGATCTTACTTTTCAAATATTGTCCTTTCTGCCGTAGTTCTTCTATAGAATTTTGAGGTTCCCACTGGAATGGGGTATGGGCTTTCGGGACAAAACCTGCTACAGACACTGCTATATTTGTTCTTCTCTTCCATGATTTCCCGATGGAGAGTGCGTGAAGGGCAATATCCACGATACCATCGAGATCTTGTTCCGTTTCGGTAGGTAACCCCATCATAAAATAGAGCTTCACGCGATCCCATCCATGGCTAAAGGCAGCGTTAAGGGCGTATTCTATATCCTCCTCAGACACTCCTTTATTGATAACATTTCGAAGTCTCTGCGTTCCTGCTTCAGGAGCAAAAGTCAGTCCTCCACGGCGCATGACCTCAAGAGAAGCCGCTAAATCTACAGAAAATCTATCCATTCTGAGACTTGGCAAGCTGACTTTGATCCCTTTACCATTGACTATTGGCTCGATCTTCTGAAGAAGCTCTGTTAAGCCAGAAAAATCACAGGAAGCAAGGGAAATAAGCCCCACCTCTTCCCAACCAGAGGTGTTTGTCAAGTTAGAAACCAAATTCACAATTTCTTCTACCGTCCGTTCCCTCACGGGACGATAAATAATCCCAGCCTGGCAAAAACGGCACCCACGAGAACACCCACGAAAAATTTCGATGGGAACTCGATCATGAACCACATTAGCTGTAGGGACAATAAGTTCCTCTGGATAAAAAGAACCTCGAAAATCTTCCACTATTTGGCGTTTGATCGGGAGAGATAACGCTGAAGAAAAATGGACAGCATCTCCATCCTGATGGGCATTTACAAGGGACGGAACATAAATTCCTTTTATATGAGCCAACGTCTCAAGACGTTGAGATCGTTTCATCCCCTTCGTTTCAGACAGAACGGCCACCATTTTAGGAAGTAAGATTTCCCCCGCTCCAAGACAAAAAGCGTCTATGAAAGGAGCGATAGGTTCTGGTGTTAAAGCCCCCGGCCCTCCAGCAAAAATTATTGGGTCTTGTTCTTTTCTTTCCTCTGAGTAGAAAGGAACGCCGCCTAAGTTCAACATGGTTAAAATATTCGTAAAACTCAACTCATATTGAAGAGTAAAACCCACAGCATCAAAAGCAGAAAGAGGTCTATCCGTCTCGATAGACCCCAAGGGGAGTTTATGGCTACGCAACAAGTGCTCCATATCCACCCATGGACAATAGGCCCGTTCTACGTCGGCAAGAGGCTGTTTTTTTAGAAGACTATAAAGAATTTGGAATCCTACATAACTCATTCCTATTTCATAAACATCAGGGAATGCAAGGCAAAATCGCACGAGATCGCCCTTTCCCCCCTTCTTGGGAGCCACAGGCCCCCACTCGCACCCCGCATATCGAGAGGGGCGTGAAGTCTGGGCCAATAAAGGCCACAGCTCATCATCAAATTCCGGGAATTTCATAAAATTCCTCCCCGCAGAAATCTATTCATAATCTTTAATTGTTGAAAGATATACACTTACAACAAGAGCTACGGCCACTGTCACTGCAAGAAGAGAGCTGCCTCCATAACTTAAAAAAGGGAGGGGAAGCCCCGTTACGGGAAGAAGGCCCATGCTCATCCCTATACTTTCAACAACTTGAAACCATATCCATGCAGAAAGAGCTGCAACGAGAACCTTTCCACGTATATCTTTACATCGAAGTCCTGCATCGATTATCTTCCAAAAGACAAGACAAAAGAGCGTTATGACCAAAAGAGCTCCTACAAATCCAAACTCTTCTGCATAAACGCTAAATATAAAATCCGTATGAGGTTCAGGTAAAAAACGCAATTTGCTCTGGAGACCTTGAAGAAACCCCTTCCCCAACAGCCCCCCAGATCCAACGGCAATACGTGATTGAATAACGTTATAGCCTGCTCCTAAAGGATCTAAAGCTGGATTTATAAAAACAAGAAGCCTTTTCTTTTGATACTCCTTTAAAAAAAAACATCCTACAGGGAGCAGCATCATTCCTACCCCTGAAAGGGTTAAAGTATAACGTTTAGGCGCTCCAGCCACAATAAGAGAAACGAAAACCATAAGACCATATACTATGGTACTCCCTAAATCTGGCTGCACGAATATCAATAGACCTGAAATAGCAGCAATCCCCAATCCACCTATATATCGAGAAGCGGTGGTTGGGGGGTAGCGACAAAGGTGCTTTGAAAGGACAAGAGCTAAAGCTATTTTACCGACTTCAGCAGGTTGTAGGCGCAATGGGCCTACACTCAACCAGCTCTGTGCACCTTTCACCGTAAGCCCCATAAGAAGCACTATCAACAACAAGACTATTGATAACCAATAAATAGGGTATGCCCAACGAAGTAAACGTCGATACCCTATTTTGACTACTACAAAGAAAACACCAGAAGAAATAAGACCCCAAACAATCTGTCGAAGAGCAAAGCCCCCAGACCTACGACTTACGCTCATTTCAGCACTGTATATTGAAAGAACGCCAAGAACAAAAAGCATAACTACCGAAACCAAAAGCAGTGTATCCGCATGTTCCCAAAACTCTTTAAAAGTTAATTTTTTGTCGTCCATACCCTTTTGTTTATGCTCTTCTCTTAATACGCACAACTGGTATATTTGCTACAAAAGCTACAGAGTGATCTGCTTTATCAAGATCCATTTCGATGTTCTCCGCATCAATTTCCATATATTTGGAAAGGACATCGATCATATCTTTCCGCAGCTCCTCCATTAACATTGGGGAAATATCGGTTCGATCATGAATCAAAACAATCTGAAGCCGCTCTTTCGCAGCTTTCTTTGAGCCTTGCCGGCCAAACAGCTTTTGCAGTATTCCCATCATATCGTCCTCTCTTCCCGGCTACCTAGAAGCCCAATAACTTTTTGAGGCCGGAGAAAAATCCTAATCCTTCCTGGCTCTCTAGCTTCATGAAAGGGACATCATTACCAAGTAGCCTGCTGGCAATATTTCGAAAAGCCTGCGCTGCAGGAGATGAATCTCCATATGTGAGAGGTTCCCCTCTATTTGCAGACTTCACCACACTATCGTCATCAGGAACGATGCCTATCAATTCCACAGCGAGTACATCAAGGACATCTTGTACGTCAAGCATTTCCCCTTCTCGAACCATATTCGCCTTTACGCGGTTTATAACAAGTCGAATAGGATTTTTCCCCATAGATTCAAGGAGACCAATAATACGATCTGCATCACGAACAGAAGGGACCTCTGGAGTGGTCACTACCAACGCTTCTGTAGCCCCAGCCGCTGCATTTTTAAAGCCACCTTCTATTCCTGCAGGACTATCAAGGAGAATAAAATCAAAATCTTCTTTTTTTAACATGTTACAAAGTTCTATCATTTGCTCAGGGTTGACGGCATCTTTGGTACGAGTCTGAGCAGCAGGAAGAAGGAAGAGATTATCAACTCTCTTATCCCGAATAAGAGCTTGAGGAAGACGACAAGTTCCTTCAATCACATCAATAAAATTATAAACAACTCTATTTTCCAAGCCCATAACAACATCGAGATTCCTGAGCCCGATATCAGCGTCGACTGCTACTACTTTATAGCCCTCCTTCGCCAGCGCAAAAGAGACATTAGCCGTAGTTGTTGTTTTACCAACACCGCCTTTCCCTGACGTTACAACAATAACACGAGGCTCCACGGGGATCCCTCCATTCCGAAAGTGAGTTATATCTTTAATTCCCGCACAAATAACGAGTCTTTTTCTAATGAAACTAGTACTGAGCGTCCCCACCATTCCATTGAACTATCCAGATAACTCCCAACTTTATGACCGAGACGCACCTGCTTCGCCTGAAAATCTCCTACAATTATACTTTGCCCTTCATCGCCATCACTACCTGCATGAGCAAGGCCTTTTAATCGTCCCCATATACAAATATTTCCAGATGCAATAACTTCTGCACCATCATTGACATGCCCTATGATAATTACATCTCCGCCATGCTCTATTCTCTGGCCGGATCGAAGAGAACGCACCAAGAAAAGAGTATCACAATTTTTCCCTTTTCGTGGAAAGAAATCTTTTGTCGGCTCTCCTATAGAGATTCCTACGGAACGCAAAAGATTCTGACTCTCAACGTCATATGTAATCCACGATGAGACCACTACTTTTCGCGCCCAAATAAAGTCCGTAACGATTTTCCCGACAAGACTCTGACTAAGCTTGCGCCCCTGGAAATCAAGAATAACCTGTAACCCCAGTATGGCGCCGGCTTCTTTAGAGATTCTTTCCAGCTCCAACATAATCTCTTCTTCAGCTAGTTCCTCTGGAATAAAAAGACGCAAACCTCCTCCTGTCCCTTTAAGTTGTATCGGCGTATGAAAAGTCTCCATGGCCCCCTCCTCCTTTATTGTCGAGGTATGCTCTGAGACTGGCGTTCTACAAGATAAGCCAAAACTTCCCCCGATATGGGGGCTGCTACAGAACTACCATGTTCTCCTGCTTCTACAACAACAGCCACCACATACTGAGGTTTATCCGCAGGAGCATACCCTACAAAAAGGGCATGATCTGCCCCATGGGCATTTTGAGCTGTTCCAGTTTTACCTGCTACTGACACACTAAAAGTACCAGCCCGCCAACCAGTTCCACGCTTCACAACATCTTGTAATCCATCGTTGACCAGCTTCAAATAGCTACTCGAAATCTGTAAATCTTTAGGAACTACAGCACTTTTTTCATTTAAATATGGGGTTACGAGCTTCCCTCCATTAGCAAAAACAGCGTACATTCTAGCAAGCTGGATGGGGGTCATAAGCAAATATCCTTGCCCTATAGAATAATTTACAGTATCTCCCTTGTACCACGACTCTTTCACGACCGCTTCTTTCCACTCTCGTCCAGCTCTGTTTCCAGAAAGCTCGCCAGGAATGTCTATTCCGGTAAGTTCCCCCACTCCAAGCTTTTGCCCCCACTTGGTAAGGTTGTCAATCCCAACTTTTATGCCTACCTGATAAAAAAATATATCGCAAGAATTTTTCAATGCTTCCTTCATATTCAAAGTTCCATGTCCTGTTCGTTTCCAACATCGGAACGTGCGACGCCCCAATTGAAAAGCTCCTCCACAGAAGTAAGTAGTTTTAGCGGTTATCTCTCCTTCAGAAAGAGCTGCCAGCGCAACTAATGATTTAAAAGTAGACGCAGGCGGATAAACTCCTGCAATAGATCTATCCATCATCGGCCGTTCTGGGTCGTTGAGAAGAGATTTCCATTCTCGAGCCGAAACTCCCCAAGCCAATGGATTGTTATCGTATGAGGGGGCAGTGTAAAGAACGAGCACTGCTCCAGTATGAACATCGAGAGCAACTACCGCACCTCGTAATCCTTTCATAAGGTCAGAAGCCAACCGTTGTGCACCAAGGTCTAAGGTCAGATAGAGGTTTTCCCCCTTTTGTGGAGGCCTGAAATCTATCTCCTGAATCCGCCTTCCTCGAGCATCTACCTCTATCGCTTCCACTCCAGGAGAACCACGAAGTATATTTTCATATGTATATTCTATGCCAGACTTACCAACCAAATCTCCACCAACATAATCTCCTTCTCGTTTTACATGGAGTTCTTCTTCACTTATTTCACTTACATACCCTGTCACATTTGCTGTGAGAGCTCCGGAAGGATAGATCCTACGCCATACTGGAACTGGGAAAAGTTGGGAAGGGAATTCCGGATCCGCCAAAAGTTCAGCCATTTGAGTTAAGGTAAGATTTGAAACAATGCGTACAACTCTATAAGGAGCCCAATATTGCCGCTTCACAGCAGCAGTAATTTCTTCTGGCAAAAGAGGAATCCCATGTTTACGAAAAATAGCTGAAGTACGCATGGCTAAATCTTCATTTTCAAAATCAAGAGGATATCCCATAATATCGAATGTACGTATGTTTATAGCGAGAGGAGCTCCATTTCTATCGAAAATATTCCCTCGCGATGGGGCTAGTCGAATAAATCGGAGTCTATTTCCTGCCGCAAGCTTTACATAGGTGTCTGCGTGAATGATCTGAAAAAAATAAAGAGCTATCACCAATCCACCCATGACGCAGAGCATTACGACTCTCCAGATACGGAGCCTCTTATCGATGTCACCACGAACATTAGACATCGTCTTGGTTCATCCTCCATGCATATAGAAGACAGGCTAACATTACCATCGGGATAAGAACCGCCTGTTGTACCACAAAAGTCTTCAATATCTCTTGTTCTCGAAGCCCCCACATAAGAAGCCGAATAAAAGTTATAAGCAAATGTCCACTCCAAAGAAGCAAGCCAAAGACGGGTACTGTTCGGCCAGGGGATGGAAGAGAAAACCATACCCAGCGCACTATCAAAACTGAAAACACATAAACACCAGAAGAAAGACCTGGAACACCTGGCCATCGAAGATCCCATAGAAGTCCTCCAATAAAGCCGATCCAAAAAGATAATACTCCTTTTTCTTCGTCTACAAGAGCAATATAGAGAAGTGCAAGAAGAAATATCTCTGGAACCAGAAAATGTCCCGAAGAAAAAACTCGAAGGAAATCTTGGATATACCACGATATGAAATAGGTCATCACGGTTTTTTCTTCTCCTCTGTTAGTATTTCCACAGTGTAAAGACGGACAAAATCTCCCCCTGGCTGTATTTTATAAGCATCTACATCTCCTGAAAGACGTCTCGTCTCACCTGTAACCATTCCTATGGGAAGACCTGGAGGCAGACTCTCACTGACAAGAGCAGTACTCACTGTCATTCCTTTTTCAATAAAACGACCTTCAGGAACATATTGAAGCCAAACACTCCCCTGCCCATCTCCTGTCACTACTCCTAGATCTCGAGTTTGATCTACAACTACAGGGATAAGAAGAGAAGGAGAAGTAATAAGGTCCCCCCAAGAGTACCCTGATTCAACTCTGGAAAGACGTCCTATAAGATAACCATCTTGGAGCATTGGAAGCCCTGGTTTTAACCCATTTTCTTGTCCTTTGTTCAACCGAATTTCTGTCCACCAGTTCTCTGGGGATCGCAATGTTACTCTCGTATTTACTATTGAGGAGTCTAACACAATAATTTCCTCTGCAACCTTACGTTGACCAGCCGCAACCTTTAATAACCAGTTTTCTCGAGAAAGAGATTGAATTTGGAAAATAAGAGACGCTCGCTCTGTAAACCAGAGGGAGAGCTTTCTAAAAGTAGCATTTAAGAAAACCGCCGGGTATTCAGGATAATAGAGAAACTTACCCACCGCGTCTGCTGGAATTCTGTATACCTCTCCTGCACGAGGGGCAAAAGCCAAAAGCAAGAGGCTTATAGCAATAGCTATTAATCCATGAATTAATTCCCCACTAAAATTGTTACCTTTTAGAGGCCTCCGCATAGTCAAAGCTCCTAAAAGGAGCTATTGAGCTCCTTTTTCTACAGAGAGAAGAACCTTCTTCATATCATCAAGATTTTCAAGAATTTTCCCCACTCCACGTGCAACAGCAAATAAAGGGTCTTCCGCTACAATAACTGGCGTACTAAGAGACCTGGAGAGTCTTTGAGACAACCCTCTCAGCAAAGAAATTCCACCTGACAAAATAATGCCTTGGTCTACTATATCTTTAGATAACTCTGGCGGTGTTTGTTCTAATGCAACTTTAACCATATCTTCAATTCGACGAACGATGGGTTCAAGAGCTTCGCGTACCTCAGAAGAAGTCACTGCATCTGCTTTGGGAAGACCGTCAGCTAGATCCCGGCCCTTCACAGCCATCTCTAACTCGCTCTCCAACGGAAGAGCTGAGCCTATCTCGATTTTTACTTCTTCAGCAGTAGTCTCGCCAATAAGAAGAGCATATTTTTGACGAAGCATGGCGATAATAGCCTCATCCATATCTCTCCCCGCCGTACGAAGAGAGTTCGTTACCACTATTCCACCTAAAGAGAGAACCGCTACTTCGCTCGTTCCTCCGCCTATGTCGAGAATCATACTTCCTCGAGGTTCTTTTATAGGAAGCCCCACGCCAAGAGCTGCGGCAACAGGCTCATCCACAACGTAGGCTTCTCGGGCCCCAGCACCTAACGTTGCATCTATTACAGCTTTTCTCTCTACCTCTGTTACTTCCGCTGGAACGGAAATAACGACCCGGGGGTGGGAGAGAACCATATTTCCACCCGTTGCTTTTCTAAGGCAATGGCGAATAAGTTCCTCCGTCATTTCAAAATTGGCGATAACACCATCCTGCATAGGCCAAATGGTATATACGCCAGTAGGAGTCTTCCCGGCCATAGCTTTTGCTTCGCCACCTACAGCTATGACTTCAATATTACCGCCACCCTTCGTCTTTTTACGAATGGCAACAGCAGAAGGTTCGTTGATAACAATACCTTTCCCTTTCACATATACAACGATATTGGCAGTTCCTAGGTCAATGCCCACATCGGTACCAAACACGCCCGAAAGAAATCTAAACACTTGTACACTCCCCACCTTCATACGGTATGCCTTGAGGGGACTTTTACGAATTCCCCTCCCACTGCTATAAAATGCCCCACTAAATGAATACTAAGCAGTTCTAGTTGTTGTTCCACATATTCTGTTAAAAGAATATCTTCTCGACTTGGCTTTAGAACTCCACCGGGATGATTATGCACCATAACCATCCCTTTTGCATTAAGCCGTACGGCCTGTCGAAATAAATACTTTACATCAAGAAAGGCTCCGCCAATTCCCCCATATGATACTCTTTCCTGGGAAATCACGCCTCCTTTTCCATCAAGAAAAAGAGAAATTATGAACTCCCTATCCTCTCCTGAAAGAGCATGGCATAGAAGATGAAGATCTTTCTCCCACTCTTTACGTTCCTGAGAGGCTTCCACATCACAAGCTAATAACCTTTTCGCAAGCTCAAAAGCGGCTATAAGGACTGCTACTTTAGCTCGTCCCATTCCCTGGATATTAATGAGCTCCGAAACAGAAGCACGAGATAGCCCCTTAATATCTCCAAAAACATGGAGGAGTTCCGCCGAAAGTTCTAAAACATCTTTCCCCCCACTGCCTGTGCGAAGCAATACTGCTAAAATTTCAACATGAGAAAGAACCGACACACCCTTTCGGAAAAGTCTTTCTCGAGGACGTTCCGATGGTGGCAAATATTTTAACTTCACTCCTACTGTAACCCTTTCGGCCAGAAAGGATTTGCTTCCCGTTCCTGCCCTATCGTTGTTTCTGGACCATGACCAGGAAGAACTAACATTCCATCAGGCAATGTCACAAGTTTCTTAAGGGAAGAGGTTAACTGTCTCCCATCTCCTCCCGGTAAATCTGTTCGCCCTACACTTCGGGCAAAAAGAGTATCTCCTGATACTAGAAGCTGCTCTTCACCTAAAGAGATGAGATAACACACGCTCCCTGGCGTATGGCCTGGGGTGGCTATTACTTTTACTATAAACTCTCCAATGTTAAGCTCATCTTCATCACTTAAAAGTTTTGCAGGTTCCCAGCCAGGAAAATCAAGGCCCATCCAATGGGAAAGATTTAAATCTGGGTTTCGTAACAATTCAGAGTCGTTCTTAGAAAGGGCAACTCCGAGAGAAGCCAGTGGTGCCAGCTCTGGAATACCTCCAATATGGTCAATGTGCGCATGAGTTAAAAGGATCCATTCAAGTCGTATTGAATGTTCGTCTAAGAAGGTCAATACATCGGCAGGATCCCCACCTGGATCGACAAAAAAGCCCTTCCCTTGACTATCGTAGAAAAGATATCCATTCGTCCATAAAGGGCCGAGGGGAAATCGTTTATATTCCATTTACGCTCCCTCCGGTGTATCAATAATAAGGGTAACTGGCCCATCATTAACGAGATGAACCATCATATGCGCCTGGAAAACACCTGTTTGTACCGGCACATTTTTTTCTTGCGCCAGTGCTATAAATTTTTCATAAAGCCTCTTCGCCAGTTCCGGATTCGCCGCATCTACAAAAGAAGGTCGTCTTCCTTTTCGGCAATTCCCATATAAAGTAAACTGAGATACAACAAGAAGCTCCCCGCCAACATCAAGAAGGGATCGATTGAGTTTCTCTTCTTCATCTTCAAAAATTCTCAAGTGAATAATTTTATCTACAAGCCACTCTGCATCAACATCACTATCAGTTCCAGTTACTCCCAGCAAAACAAGGAGCCCCTTATCAATAGCCCCAACTTGCTGGTCCTCTACAGCTACAAAAGCCGATGAGACTCTCTGTACGATTGCTCTCACTTTTCTGTCACCCCCGCTTTACTTCTATAACATTTTTTACCCCATTCAGCTTGGCAACAACAGCATAAAGATGTTCTACGTCACGAACTCGTATCTCTATTTTCATTCGAGCGAGGGTCCCGCCTACTACATGGGCTTTTATACCCACAATACTCCCGTCACAAGCCATTATGGCTTGTCCCACATCAGTAAAAAGCCCAGCACGATCCATTCCCTCTAATTTAAGTCGCGTCGTATAACGATTCCCTAACGTTCCCGCTCCCCACGACACCTGGATGAGCCGAGATTCGCTCGCATCATTCAAATTAGGGCAATCCTTTCGATGAACGGTAATTCCTCGTGTTCGAGTAGAGTACCCTGCAATTTCGTCTCCCGGAACAGGCAAACAACAATTCGCTATCACAACTTGTACTCCCTCTGCCCCTTCCACAATAATATCGGAGTCTGTCTTTTTTATACCCGTTAAAGGTTCCTCTGGGATTTCTAAAAGAGGAGCTTGTGCTTTGCCTAATAATTTTTGAATGACAGTAGACACATTCAAAGAGCCACTCCCCAAAGCCACTAAAATATCTTCTCCATTCGCATGCCCAATGTCTCGAGATATTTTATTCAGGCGAGGGATCATATCTCCTAATACAGGACTTATCTCTTCTACTGCCCTACGTTTCAACTCTCGCTCCAGAAGTTCGTGCCCCCGCTGCATCTTCTCTTGCTTTTCTACTTTCTCCTGTTGACGGAAAAAAGACCGGATTTTACTTTTAGCCTTACCACTCCTGGCCATTTTCAACCAGTCTCGAGAAGGGACACCTTGAGGAGATGTAATAATTTTAACAATATCGCCATTTCTTAATTCGTAAGAAAGAGAAACAATCCTATTATTAACCATAGCGCCTACACATCGGTTTCCTACTTGCGTATGAATAGCGTAAGCAAAATCAATAGGGGAAGACCCCTTGGGCAAAGAAACTACTTTCCCTTGAGGCGTAAAAACAAAAACATCTGACGTGAGAACATCCTCTTTGAGTCGTTCAAGAAATTCAGAAGGTCCCCCCTCATGATCTCCCTCTAAAGCTTGTCGAATCCATGTAAGGCGAGCATCCAATTCATCCAGTCCTACACTTCCCTCTTTATATCGCCAATGAGCAGCAATACCGTATTCCGCAAGGCTATTCATTTCGTCTGTTCTTATTTGAACTTCCAGAGGCTCTCCAGTAGGCCCTACAACAGTGGTGTGAAGAGACTGATACATATTCGACTTCGGGTTGGCGATATAATCATCAAACTGGCCAGGAATGGGCTTCCATATAGTATGGACTATCCCCAATACCGTATAACAAGAAGCCACATCATCTACAATAACTCTTAGAGCAAGGAGGTCATAAAGTTGCTCTACAGAAAGTTTTTTCCTATTCATTTTTTCATAAATGCTGTAAAAGTGTTTGGCTCTTCCCTTCACTTTAAAGTGGATACTCTCTTGTTTAAGCCGTTCTTGCAATATTTCGATGGCTTTCTTAATAATATCTTCTCGTTCCGGCAGTTTTTTACGAACTCGCCGTCGAATTTCATAATACATATCAGGATCTGCATACTTAAAAGCTAGGTCTTCCAACCCTCTCTTCACTTGATAGATTCCCAAGCGATGAGCGAGAGGAGCATATATCTCTAATGTTTCGCGAGCTATTCGAAGCTGTTTATCTCGACGCAAAGCCCCAAGAGTCCTCATATTATGCAACCTATCTGCTAACTTAATGAGGACTACACGAATATCTTTGGCCATGACAAGAAACATTTTTCTCAGATTTTCTGCTTGATAGTCTTCAAAAGACTTGAAGGGGAGTTTCCCTAATTTTGTTACGCCATCCACAAGTGTGAGCACTTCACTACCGAAGCTGCTTCCTATTTTCTCTGCAGAAAGGGCTGTATCTTCAAGAACATCATGAAGTAATGCGGCCTGGAGGGTTACCAGATCTAGCTGCATGTCAGCTAAAATCGACGCGACGTTGATGCTATGAACAATATAAGGATCCCCTGTGGATCTCTTCTGCTCTCCATGAGCCTCTGCGGCTACCACCAAGGCTTCACCGACTTTTTTCAGCTCATCTTTTGTAAAATAGCAGCTCACCTTTGACCACAATTCATGCCAAGCAAATTTAACGGAAATAGTTCTCTCTGATTCTGGAACCCGACCAATATAACTATCCCGAAGTTTCCCAAGACTTTTTCTGTCAAGACCGAGGTTTTTAAGATGCCGTTCCTGTTCTTTGGGATCAAAAGGATCTATTTCATACTCTAATGAATCTGTATGTATCTCTACCATGGCTCGATACCTTCCAAATTAAGGCTCGATAATAACGTAATCGAGCATAAACTGAAGTCGAAGCTGTCCTCGCCAATAATCGAACCGAGGATGATAAACCCAGCCAGCAATATTCGAAGAGGCAATAGAATTAAGAACATGAACCCCGTTGAAAGCCACAAGGGAATCTTCGCCACATTGTATTTTTAAATGGGTTCCTGTTTTCCCCAAAGGTAAGATTTTCTCATCTTCACTCTTTTCACAAAATAACAAGGGGTACGGATTCCCAATCCCAAAGGGACCAAGGTCTGCAACAGACTGCCATGTTTTCATATTAATCTGAGAGGGGTGGATGTTAATAGCTGAAATTTCAGGTTCCTCGCACTCTACATTGGAGAGCATGCGTTCGAGATCTATCTCTATGTCTTGCCAGTTTTCTTTAGAGACAGAAAATCCTGCCGCCTGCTTATGCCCTCCCCAAGCTTCGAGACGATCTGAAATACAATCAAGTACCTGTACTGCATTTCCTCCAGCAGGCATACGCAATGTCCCTCGTATCCAATTTCGAACAGGTGCTGCTAGCACAACTGGAACATTTCGCTCAGAACAAAGTCGGCTCGCAACTCCACTTAAAACTCCAATAGGCCACGACTCTTGAAAAAGGACATGACGATCTTTCTCTTCTGCTACCTTAGAAGCTTCACGAGTGATTCGGCTGGAAAGGTTTTGCCTTTTCCGATTTAAAGAAACTAGTTCTTCCACATTCTGAACGCCAGGCTCTTCTCCTACAAGGACTTTCACAGCTAAATCAGCAAAAGAAAGACGCCCAGCAGCATTTAGGCAAGGAATCACCTTCATAGCGAGCTGTTCTTCATTTAAATAATAAGGAGCAAGACCCAAACGACTGAAAAGATGTCGAAGCCCCTGGCGCGGTGTAGAGCGCATTAC
Source organism: Aminobacterium mobile DSM 12262 (assembly GCF_000526395.1). Classification (NCBI taxonomy): domain Bacteria; kingdom Thermotogati; phylum Synergistota; class Synergistia; order Synergistales; family Aminobacteriaceae; genus Aminobacterium; species Aminobacterium mobile. The sequence goes on from NZ_JAFZ01000002.1 coordinate 191,035, forward strand.
ATCCAGACCTTCCTTGACAAGGGAACGATTAAGCATTTCTAAAGGAACACAGTCAGCGATTGTAGCGAGAGCTACGAGATCAAGCCGTTCATAAAGCCACTTTTTGGGCATAATATCAAAAAGAAAAGCCCAGAGCCAAAGCACAGAAGTGGCACAAAGCCGTCGAGTCTCCATATCACCATCAATTTGAGGATTGACCACATAGGGGTCTGAAATGTCTTCTCTATCCGGAAGGTGGTGATCAAAAACAAAGACATTGAGACCTAAAGATCTGGCCTCAGCCAAGAGGGACGTATCCTTTGTTCCACAATCAACGACCATCAGGGTATTACACCCAGCCTCGACAAGCTGAAGGAGAGCCTGACGATGAAGCCCATAGCCTTCAAGATGACGATGAGGGATATAAAAACGCACCCCCTGCGCACGGGAACAACAAATTTCCATAGCCAAAGTAGTAGACGCAACACCGTCTACGTCGTAATCACCATACACCACTACATTGCCTAAAGAAGGTAAACGATGCCACATTCGAGCTGCTTCTTCAGCAGAAGCTCCCAAATAACATTGAGGGAGCAAGAAATCAAGGCTCGGACAGAGCCAGGCCCGAGCCTTGTCTATATTATGGGGGGAAACTCGCCCCTGCAACTCTAAAACAGCCGCAACAAGAGGTGGACAATCAAGCTGTTCAGCAATATAACGAGTAGAGTTTGACGGAACTATTATGTTAAGTTTCGATTGTAAACAAAAAGAAGTCACTGCTGTTCATTTTCCTCTCTTGGTTTGATTTCTTTATTCTGCTCTTGAGGTTCGCTCTCTACCAACTGGATTACTTCTTCTTTCGTAGAAGGATGGGAAGTGGCATTTAAAGCATTTAGAAGAGAAGTTCGCTCATCTTCTAGCTTTTTTACCTGTTCTTCCAGCTCCCGGGTCTTCTTTTTATATTTACCACGGAATTCAAAGGCCGCGGACAGCGAGACTAGCCACATGAGGACACAACCTCCTGCAAAAACGGCAACTTCCCAGATTCCCTGGGGAACTTGTCGTGTCCATATTAGAAATTTGACCGCCACTTCGCCCGTATTTTGAAAGGCATATATCGCAGATAAAAGCATGGCCAGTCCTATAGCCAACGCATAGCTTCTCATGTGACCCCCTCCTCGTGGGACCCAGCTTCCCGTCCCATTTTAAGAACGAGAGCTCGTCGGTAGATTCATTCTCTCAAGCAGTTCCTTCTTATCCTCTTTTTCAAGGCTCTTGAGATACTTCTCTTTCTCGCCATCCTCCCAAAGAGGATCATAAATCGCTTTAATTCGTCTTGCATAAGAATCAAGACCCTCTGGGATAGTTCCTGAAAGAATTTTTTCAAGACCACAATGACACGGTTTAGCTCCAAACTTATGAACTGCGTCACGAAGCACATCTGGATGATCCAGAATCATACATGGTCTTAACAAATTATCTTCCCCATGGTAAGGAAGTTGATTACGAATATACGTGAAGAAAGGACTTCCTGCAATCTCCACTAGCGACTTCTCACGAATATTATCTACAGCAAAGGGGGCAAAAACACATGGTTCTACGCGCCCATCAGATATGACATGCCAGTAGCGCTCACCAGCCGCCATACATCCATCTACATATGGGCCATCGTTCCAGAAGTCTCCAATAAAAATGGGGAAATCTTTACTATGCCGCCATGCCTCCACTTTTTTATGAAGGAAAGCCCGCTGTTCTGGCGTAGCCATATAACTCATATCTGGGTTAGCGCCAATGGGAATATACTGGAAAAACCAGCCGACTTTACAGCCTCTTTCTATCATTGTTCTGATAAATTCGTCTTGAGACATATATTCTGCCGAAGAACGAGTGCAAGTTGCACTGAAACCAAACATAACACCAGCTTCATAGAGCCTCTGATATGCGTTAATTACTTTATCATAAATACCCGAACCTCGTCGAAAATCTGTCTCCTCTCTGTTCCCTTCCACCGAAATCATGGGCATAACATTCCCAAGATCCACGAGACGACTGACCATGGCTTCGTCTAAAAGAGTTCCATTGGTATAAACCTGAAAATAGCAATCTCCATGTTTTTCCCACAAGTCGAGAAGGTCTCTACGGAAAAAGGCCTCTCCACCAGAAAAGGTAAAGAAAAACATCCCTAGCTCCTTCGCATCATTGAGGAGTTTATCCAACTCATCAAACGTTAACTCTCCAGTGGTGTCATATTCTCCCGCATAACACCCCTTACAATGCAAATTACATCTCATTGTAGGACTGATGACCATAAAATTAGGTAAGTGTACGTGATACTCTTTTTCCTTTTTATCACGAATACCGCGACCAAGAACCATAAAATTGACAATAAGATTTTGAATGAGTTTAGAGAGGCAATGTGGGTTAAGTTCTAAAACAATACGTTTGATAACACCTACAAAAGGGTCATCTTTTTCCACCATTTCAGCTAACTGTTTGAAGGTTTCACGATGATAGCGAGCTGGAGCAATGCTCCCTATAGTTTTCAGAAGAGATATAAGCTGTTTGTCATCTCCTCTCCGAAACATTAACGCGGCTCTTTCGATGGCCTTCTGGGAAAAGAGCCCTTTCGCCTTATTTATCACAGAAATGGCCACCATCATCATCTCCTTTAACTGATTTTTGATATTTTTCTACGTTTACCTGCACAATAGCAAATCATCTCTTATTTTAATATAGTATTTATACTCAGTAAAGTAAGCCCTTCGTTCTAAAACATGGGGCAAGAGGGTATACCCTCTTGCCCCATGTTTTAGATATATGATATTTGTAAGATTCGATCTGAATAATATTAGTTTTTCCCTGGGGTCTTCAAGTACCATTCTGCCAAGAGAGAACCTGCGATATAAATAGAGCTATACGTTCCAACTACTATTCCAACAAGCAGGGCAAAAGAGAAATTGGCTATAACTGGACCTCCCCAAATAAATAGCGCTAAAACAGGAAGGAACGTTGTCAAAGAAGTATTAATAGTCCGAGACAATGTAGCATTAATAGACATGTTAAGAATCTCCAGTATCCCTTTTTCTCGGAGATATTTCCAATTTTCCCTTACTCTGTCGAGCACTACTATTGTATCATTAAGAGAATAACCAACGATAGTCAAAATTGCCGCAACAAAGGGTAAAGAGATTTCTTTCCCCGTAAGACTAAACATCCCTAACGTAATAATAGAATCGTGCATCAAGGCTAAGACACTAACTACAGCGAACCGAAACTGGAAACGAACAGTAATATAGCCTAAGATCCCCAACAAAGCCAACATTAACCCCAACATGGCTTCACGTCTTAGCTTTTCACCTACTACAGGCCCAACTTTTTCATGGCGAAGAACTTCCATCGAAGGATACTTATTCTTCAAAGCCTGTACCAATTCCTTTCTCGCGTCCTCCGTATCCACATTGACTCGGATAATAACTCCTCGATCACTGTACGCCTGGATAACGGCTTGATTCTGACCGATATCTGCAAGGACATCTCGTACATCTCCTACCGGCACTGACGATTCAAACTCGACCTGAATGACATTGCCACCTGTAAAGTCTATGCCGAAATTCAGACCTCGCGTCATAAGACAAACTAGACTCGCAATTATAGCCAATAAGCTCAGAAGAATGGCTTTCTTCCGATGCTTCATAAAGTTAAATGAGAATTCTTTCGATATCATACTGAAAACCTCCCCCTCTTATGAACGGCGGGCAAAAACCGAAGCCATAGGACCGTGCATAAGAACCTGAAGAAGCACTCTCGTCACTACGACAGCACTAAAGACACTGGCTATAATGCCTACACTTAAAGTCACTGCAAACCCTCGGATTGGACCGCTTCCGAAGTAGTACAACACTCCAGCTGCGATAAGCGTCGTAATGTTCGAGTCAAGGATAGTGGCAAGAGCCTTTTTAAAACCAGCATCCACAGCAGCAGAAGGAGTTTTGCCAGACTGAGCTTCTTCTCTAATACGCTCATAAATTAAAATATTGCCATCAACAGCCATTCCTATGGTAAGAATAATACCAGCTATACCAGGCATAGTCAGAGTCGCCTTTAAACCAATCAGGGCAGCAAAAATAAGGAGGATACATACGCCCAAAGCTACATCCGCCGCTATACCTAACCACCGATAATAAATAAACATAAAGGCTAAAACAAGAAGCGTCCCAATAAGACCAGCCTTCAATCCTGCATTAATAGAGTCGGCTCCCAGGCTGGGACCTATGGATCTGTTTTCCGCCACTTCCACAGAAACTGGAAGAGCACCTGCTCGCAACATAATAGCAAGACGCTGTGCTTCAGGAACAGAAAATCTGCCAGATATCTGAGCACTTCCTCCAGAAATCCTTTCCTGAACCACTGGTGCTGATACCACGTTCCCATCAAGGACTATCGCTATCTGCTGACCTACATTCTGAACTGTAGCTTGGTCAAAAAGCTGTGCTCCATCTTTATTGAACTCTATCGTAACCACGGCCCGGCCAAGATTATCATACTGGGTTTTAGCATCTACCAAATGTTTTCCACTTACTAAAGCTGGCCCTAAAAGGAAATAACGCCCCTCTTCGTCTTGAGCTACGATAGATTCCTTTGTTTCTTGAGATTTCTTTTTTAGCTCCCCTTTCATCCCTTCTACCTGGGCTTTCGCTTCTTCCCAGCGGGAAAGAGCTGTTTTATACTCTTCTTCACTGTCATAATTTGGGCGTTCCGGCCCAGGAGGTACGCTCATAGTCGCACCTAGTACTTTGCGAAACTCAAGAAGAGCTGTCTTCCCAATAAGTTCAAGAGCTGCATCAGGATTCTCGATACCAGGAAGGTCTACAATAACACGATCTTTCCCTTCTCTTTGTATAACTGGCTCAGCTACCCCATATTGATCTACTCGATTTCTCAAAACAGCTAAGAGCCGTTCAATACTATCGTCAGTTACAGGGTTCCCTGGTGTCCCCTTTGCTTGAAGGACAATATGGGCTCCTCCTTTTAAGTCAAGGCCCAGATTCATCCTCCCCTTAACGGGAAACACCGCTACCAGGGCAGCTACTACGACTAGAAGTACTATGCCAAGCCGCCAACGGTCTTTTTTCAACATGACTTAACCTCCCTACAAACCTGAAAATCATAGAAAAAGGAGCGGACATGAAAGCCCACTCCATTTGCATATTAAAAAGCAAGCAGTTACTCTTCCTCTTCTTTTGCTTCAACCTCAGCTTTTGCTTCAACCTCAGCTTTTCCCTTTTCCTCAGTAGTTTTTTCCTTTACAGGCTCGGAAGGAGTTGAAGAACGTTTGTTAACGATGGAACTTTTGAGGACACGGACTTTAACTCCATCAGCGATCTCAACGATAAGGCTGTCATCTTTTACTTCTCGCACAGTAGCAAAGAAACCACCAGCGGTAATGACCTGATCTCCACGAGTCAAAGAAGCCAAAAGATCATCGTGCTGCTTTTGTCTCTTTTTCTGAGGACGAATGATAAAGAAATAAAAAATAAGCACAAATATTATGAGAGGGAAAAACATCCCCAAAACTCCGCCCTGGGCTCCACCCGCTCCTGTTGTTTGTCCACATTGCTGATTCAAAACAAAACGCCTCCTCTACTAATTCAAACCATAGATTTCAACACGGTTATTCTAACAGAATATTTTTCCTGTTAAAGGGGGTAATTTATTCCTCACGGTGCTTGAGGTAAAACAAAAGTTTTTCGAGCTCTACAGATATATCCACACTATAGACCAAGACATCATCTGGCGCTACTATAGCCAACGGGGAAAAGTTTAATATCCCCTTGACCGTCCCTACCGCTACAATTCTGTCAACGCATTCCTGCGCTACCAAAGAAGGAACTGTAAGAATCACTACCTCAATGCCATTCTCTCGCATCACCTGATCAATGTCATCCATATGGTAGCAAGGGATGCCCGCTATTTGGGTCCCCACTTTATCTGGATCCACATCAAAAAGGACCTTAATGTCGAATTTACTGCTCTTAAAGGCTTTATGTCCGAGCAAGGCTTCACCAAGCCGCCCTACGCCCACAAGAGCGATAGGCCAACGATGAGGAGAAGAAAGAATCTGGTCCACGTGTCTATATAGCTTCTCAACATGATACCCTACTCCTCTTTTGCCTATCTCGCCAAAATAAGAGAGGTCCTTCCTCACCTGGCTGGCCTTAAAGGCTAGCATTTCCCCTATTTCCTGGGAAGAAACCACCTTTTGCCCTTCATTATAAAGCTGTTCTAATAATCGATGATACTGAACAAGCCTTTCTACTGTAGGTTCTGCTATCTTCATATTTTCACGTCCTTCAGCTTTGCTTTTGGGGAAACTTCCCAACCTACCGATGAATGTTAAATCGAGTTAAAGCAGCATAGCCTGATCCAAATCCTTCAACCTCTTCCTCTATGCGAAGAAGCTGATTATACTTGGCAACTCGATCCACTCGAGCAGGAGCTCCGCTCTTTATTTGCCCCGCACCTACGGCGACAGCGAGATCGCTGATAAAGGTATCATCTGTCTCTCCTGAGCGATGAGAAATAACTGTACTATATCCATGTCTTACCGCCGTATCGATAACATGCATTGTTTCTGATACAGTGCCTATTTGATTTAATTTTATGAGGATAGAATTAGCTACTCCCTTGAGAATTCCATCTTCCAGGCGATGGATGTTCGTAACAAAAAGGTCATCCCCTACAATCTGAATCCGTTTCCCCAGCGTCTGAGTAAGTGTAGCCCACCCTTCCCAATCGTCCTCCGCCATTCCATCTTCAATGGAAAGGACAGGATAGGCGTCACAAAGATCCTTATAATACTGGGCCATTTCTTCTGCTGATGAAAAAGTACGGTTCTCCCCCTCAAAAATATAATGCCCATTTTTATAGAGTTCTGAGGCTGCGACATCAAGTGCCAAGCTTATCTGGTCTCCAGGGGTATATCCTGCCCGTTCAATAGCCTCCAATATAAGGGCAAGAGCCTCTGTGTTGCTTTGAAGGTTAGGTGCAAACCCTCCCTCATCCCCTATCGCCGTGCTATACCCTTTTTCTTTCAACGTTTTCTTGAGAGTATGGTAGGTTTCTACAGCCATACGAAGAGCTTCTGCAAAAGACCCTGCTCCGTGGGGTACAATCATGAATTCCTGGATATCAAGATTATTATCAGCGTGAGCTCCTCCATTTATGACATTCATCATGGGAGTGGGTAAAAGATATGCTTTAATCCCACCTAAATAGGCCCAAAGAGGCAAATCATGCTCTTCTGCAGCCGCACGGGCAACTGCCATGGAAACACCGAGGATAGCATTCGCCCCGAGCACCGATTTATTGGGTGTACCGTCAAGATCTAACATTATCTCATCTATAGCAGTTTGATCAGAAGGATCAAGCCCAACAATTTCTGGAGCAATCTTATTATTTACATTATCGACCGCCGTTAAAACTCCTTTGCCCATATAGCGACTCCCACCGTCACGAAGCTCCAATGCTTCATGAGTACCGGTAGAAGCTCCTGAAGGGACAGCAGCAATTCCGATGACTCCATTGTCAAGCCACGTCTCCACTTCTATAGTGGGATTCCCTCGAGAATCAAGAATTTCTCTTCCATATACACCTGCGATGATACCCATCATCTATCATCTCCAATCTCACAAAAATAAGAGCCTCACCACGGTTTTTCTTCCCCACTGACACGACGCTCTTTCAAAAGTTCATAAGAAACTATGCCTTTTCTTCTTATGACTTTTTCGTCATCGACCAGTACTTTAACAGTTAAGATTCTCGTCGGATAGGCTACTTCCACTACATCATCGACTCTTACAAGAGCAGAAGAACGGCATTGACGACCATTCAAACGAACGGCTCCAACCTCTATCATTTCCTGAGCAACTACTCTGCGTTTTACAAGTCTAGCGTCTTTTAAAAACTTATCGAGCCTCACATACAGTCCCTCCACGTTTCAACTTAGTGCTTAGTATAACAAAAAGAGGCGACAATCGATCAACACAATGGTTTTTTTCACAAAGAAATTAACGCTTCTTCAGCTTTTTAGCAATTCCCCAGTAAAGCGCTAATTCTTCCTTCGTTGCCTCTCCTTTAAGCATTTTTTTATGAAGAGCCTGGAATTTCTGTTCATTTCTTTTCCGCTCCAAGGCAGAAGAAACAGCTTCCCAAGAATCTTGATCTTCTCCAAAAGACTCACAAAAAGCGCCACCCATAGCGAGTATGGAGAACGGCATATCTTCCCCCATATCTCGCCAGTGTTCCTCCAAACGTTCTGGAGAATGGCCAGAAAAAACAGCGGCCAAAACTTCCTTGGCAGGAAGACTCTCTACTAAAGGGAAAATATCATGGGGATGTATTTTTTGTCGTAACGAACTATCATTCCATAAACAATAAATTAAAGCCGCCTCTAATGGCTCGATTTCTTCATTTTTTTGTATAGATTTTTCTTTCTCTATAGGAAAAGAAGAGTCTCGATCCTGCCCCTCTTTATTCCCCTGGACATTTCGAGAACGAATCTCATCTAATTCTTCTTGCAACTCGTGAGGTAATATTCCCAAAACTGCGCTTATTCTCGGAAGATATGGCGCTACATCTATAGGACTCAATTGAGCTATTCCTCGCAGAAGATCATCCGCTGCAGATCTTCGCGTTTCTTCCTGCTCTAGTTGAGTGCGGCGTAAGGTTAAATGGAAAAGCACGAGAGGCAAGGCCTTATCCAAAGATCGTTGAAAAAGCTTCTTCCCTTCTTCTTGAGACAAAAGATCATCTGGGTCTTTACCTTTTGGCAATTCTACCACTCGAACATCAACCCCATTTTGCTGCAATACGTACATACTTCGAACGGTAGCCTCAATCCCAGCAGTATCGGAGTCATAACAAATAAAACAACGATTGGAAAAGCGCTTTAAGAGACGAGCCTGATCCTCTGTCAAAGATGTTCCTAAAGACGCAACTGTTTCTGTATATCCACATAAATGAAGACGAATCGCATCCATATACCCCTCTACAAGAATGGAGCGATTTTTTTCTCGAACACTCTGTTTCGCTTGATAAAGTAGGTATAAATTTTGCCTTTTACTGTACAAAATCCCTTCAGGGCTATTAATATACTTGGCTCCATCTCCATCTATAATTCGCCCTCCAAAAGCCAAGAGACGACCAGAAACATCCCTAATAGGGAACATAATCCGGCCCCTAAAACGATCATAAGGCTTCTTTCGCCCCTCTAAAACGAGCCCGCTATCAAGAGCTTCTTTAAAGGGCACTTTCTCTTCTTGTAACTTGCTCCACAAAGAGTCCCAAGAGGAAGGAGCCCAGCCAATTTCAAAAAGCGTAGCTGCATCTGGCGTAATCTGTCTCGAAACTAAATATTGTCGTGCTAAACGACCAGATGCCACGTCTTTAAGAGACGCTCGGAAAAAAGACAGGGCCCGTTCCATAATATCGTAAAGAGAAGGTTTGCTTTTATCCACTTTTCCCCCCATAGAACAGGTAGGGAGAGGGATACCTGCCCGTTGAGCCAGAAAATCCAAAGCTTCTTTAAACTCTAACCCCTCGATCTTCATTACAAAAGAAAAAATGTCTCCGCCTTCTCCACATCCAAAACAATGGAACGTCTGGCGATCTGGAGAGACGAAAAAAGAAGGTGTTTTCTCCTGGTGGAAAGGGCATAACCCTCTAAAATTTTTGCCAGTTTTATGGAGACGGACATAATCCCCTATAACATCCACAATATCTAAACGCTCTTTAATCTGTCGAACTGCCCCATCGTCCATAAAAACACCTCCTTAAAACGCACTAAAAGGGGGAAGGATTACATAATCCTTCCCCTCCGAATATACACCTATCGAGAAAAATCAGTATAACTTTTATAGAAAGAGAGGAGCTAAAACCAGAGCCACAACTGACATCAACTTGATCAGAATATTAAGGCTCGGCCCTGCAGTATCTTTAAAGGGGTCCCCCACTGTGTCACCTACTACAGTAGCTGAGTGATTATCTGTGCCCTTCCCTCCGAAGTTTCCTTCTTCAATGTATTTCTTGGCATTATCCCAAGCTCCACCAGAATTAGACATAAAGATAGCCATCATTACGCCAGTCACAATGGAACCACCCAAGAGACCACCCAAAGCTTCAGGCCCAAGAATAAGCCCTACAGCTACAGGAGAAACGACAGCAAGAACACCAGGGATGATCATTTCTTTCAAAGCCGCAGCTGTAGAAATATCAACACAACGCTCATATTCTGGACGACCAGTCCCTTCCATAATGCCAGGAATTTCCCGGAACTGTCTTCGTACTTCATCTATCATAGACTGAGCTGCACGTCCAACAGCCTGGATAGTTAGCGCGCTGAAAAGGAAAGGCAACATTCCTCCGATAAAGAGTCCTACCATCACTTGAGGGTTCTTCAGGTCTATAGCATCAAGATTAACTGCATGAGCATATGCTGCAAAAAGCGCTAAGGCTGTCAACGCAGCAGATCCAATTGCAAGTCCTTTACCCATGGCAGCAGTAGTGTTCCCTACGGCATCGAGTTTATCGGTAATCTCTCGAACATCATGAGGTAAGTGGCTCATTTCAGCAATTCCACCAGCGTTATCCGCTATGGGACCGTAAGCATCTACGCTCAAAGTCATGCCGGTTATGGAAAGCATGCCTACAGCTGCACAAGCAATACCATAAAGACCACCAAACTTATAGCCTACAAGAGTCGCCACGCAGATAAGGATCACAGGGATAACAGTAGACTTCATACCTACTGCCAAACCAGATAAAATAACAGTTGCTGGGCCTGTTTGAGAAGATTTAGCTATCTGTTTTACAGAATCATAGTCTCCAGAAGTATAGATCTCCGTGACATAACCAATGAGAACACCCACCGCAACACCAGAAAGAACGGACCAGAAAAGGGTCAGTTCACCAAAGGCAGCTTTCGTCACGAAATAAGAACCAATGATCATTACACCACCAGTAACAAAGGTTCCTATACGAAGGGCCACCTGAGCATTACCGCCTTCTTTTACACGAACAAACATGGTTCCGATAATAGCAGCGACTATACCAAGAGCAGACAGGACCAAAGGATAAAAGACTCCTTGAGAACCGTACACTGTTAGACCAATAGCCATTGCTGCAATAATAGAGTTTACATAAGATTCGAAGAGGTCAGCACCCATACCTGCAATATCCCCTACATTATCGCCAACGTTATCTGCAATAACAGCTGGGTTACGAGGGTCATCTTCAGGGATTCCTGCTTCAACTTTACCCACAAGGTCTGCACCTACGTCGGCAGCCTTCGTGTAGATTCCTCCTCCTACACGGGCAAATAGAGCAATAGAGCTGGCTCCCAAACCAAATCCTGTCACAATATTGGGGTCTTTGAAAAGAACATAACAGAGCATAATACCAAGCACACCAAGGCCCACCACGGACATCCCCATGACGCTGCCACCTTTAAAAGCAATGCCGAGAGCTTCATTTACTCCACGGGTAGCAGCAAAAGAGGTTTTTCCGTTGGAACGGGTGGCCACAACCATACCCACGTATCCGGCCATAGCACTAAAAAGGGCCCCGCATATGAAAGAAACAGCCGTCCCTCTTCCTATCTTGAACCAGAGAACGCCACCGAGCAATAAAGCAAAGGGGAAAAGCCATCGATATTCTCTTGAAAGAAAAGCCATTGCGCCACGATGAATGATCTCTGAAAGTTCATTGACCCTTTCATGATCCACCTTAAATGCCTTAATTTTGCCATAGGCAAAAATGGCATAGACCAGAGCCAGTATCCCAGCCCCAACAATAATCCAAAATGCCTGAGAATCCATACACCGAAACCTCCCTTAATTTCTACAAACTTTAAAAAGACGGCCCGCCTCGAAGGCGGGCGGCTTCCCAAAACTCCGTCAATTATAGTAAGGAGCCATACTAAAGACAAGTAAAAATTTATTCCCTTTTTTCTATTGATATATGAATGTCAATATCCTTATCGAGATGTTCTATTTTTTTCAGGGCAGATAACATCCCTTTTATTCCTCCAGCTAAAAAATCCGAAACAAAAGCATTCAAAGGGACCGCCTGTCCATCAACCCAGAGAGATACACCACCTCTTTGAGATTGACGACACAAATACGCTATTCGTTTGGCAAGAAGCAATTCTTCTCCTGGTTTAAAAAAAACATCTTTTTCCCCCTTATCATCCCCGCTCTGGAGGTTGGCACTGTAATAAGCAACCACTCCATGCACAAATGTGGGGCATGTTTCAGGTGAACCTAGCCATACTTTCGGACAGGGGAGTTCTTTGCCTCCTTCTAACAGAAAAAGATCGAAATCGTAGCCCATCTTATACTGAAAATCCGATAAGGACAAGATTTTCGCAGACTCTATGCGTACTCCTTCCTCCCCCCAAAAAACAGTAGGGACCTTGAGTTCCAATATTTTCCCCGTGTCAGTTTTACTCGAAGGGATTATTTTTTCATGAGTATGCTTTATATAGAGAATCTTCAGCCCTTCTCTTTTAAGATGAGGAATAAGAGCCATGCATAAAGATGTTTTTCCACTATTCTTCAAGCCAGCTACAGAAAAGACAAAAGCCATGCCCTCTCGTCACTCTCCTTCTCCAGAACTGCTCGGTGATGGTGTTTTAGGAATATAGGCACTAGTATATCTTTTCCAGATGTTACGATAACTGTCGAGAAGGAAGATAAACAAACTAATAATAAGAGGCCCTAAGAAAAGCCCTAAGAAGCCCCATGTAGCCAATCCACCTACAACTCCAATAAAAACCATTAAAACATGGACTTTGCCTCCTCCAGAAATGAAGACTGGACGAATAAAGTTATCTACAGTACTCACTATCATTATGCCCCAAACCGCCAGAATAATGGCTCCCTTAATATTACCCACATAGAATAAGTAAATAGCTCCAGGCCCCCATACGAGGGGAGTTCCTATAAATGGGATCATAGCAAGAAGGGCCATGATCGCCCCGAAAAGAGCCGGACTAGGAAGTCCCACATACCACCAGCCGAAAGCCCCCAATACTCCCTGTATGCCTGCTGTCAAGGTAATGCCATAAATTACGGCTTGAAGAATCTGTTTAGCCCTGTCAAAAAAAGCTTTTTTCTCCTTAGGTGGTAAAGGAACAATATCATCAATGTAGTCTAAGATAACATGTCCATCCCGAATAAAGAAGAAAGAAGAGACAACGATTACTACTAATTGATAAATAATTCGAATTGTATCTCCTAAAAAAGACTTAGATATGTTTGCCAGCGTAGAGATGCTCCAAGAGCCAATCTGTCGAATGACCGTCATAAGGAACGGATATTCCACCAGATAAGGACGTATTTTTTCCATTATTGCCTCTGGAAAAAGGAGAGACACAAAAGTACGACCTTGCTCTACGTTCACATCTGAAAAAACATCGGACAAATAGCCATATATTCGAATTCCCTCTCGAGCCATTACAGTCCCCACCAAAATAGAGGGTACTACTATAAGAAGAACGATCGCAGCAGTTGTAACAGCTGCTGCTCCATTAGCAAACCTTTTAGATAAAACACGCTCATAGAGATACGCGTAAAATGGATATACAAAAAAAGACAAGATGGCAGACCAGGCTAGAGGACGCAAAAGACTGAAAGAAACGAGATAGGTAAGAGAACCCAGAGCAAAAAAAATCAACGTAAAGGGTAAGAAAAAGCTTCTAATTCTTTTATAAGGTCGCCTACTCTGATACGTCAGCTTATGATCCCTCCCTTTACTCATTCGCTTATATGTCACAAGAGAAGAAGCAGTTTTAACTGCTTCTTCTCTTGTCCCTTTGCTTTTACTCAAACTCAACAATCACCACAGCATATTTGTTTCTTTTATTTCATTTTAGTATCTTTTTAGTTCCTAAATTTAGGCATTTTTATGCCTGATTTTTGTGGTTTTAGAGCTTTTTAGTATCAAAACAGTATCAAGCTTGATACTAACAAAAGAAAAATATCTGTTTTAAATATATTCATTTTTCGTTATATTCTATAATTAAACAGCTATTCCTATCAATGATGCAATCATTCCTATTCCCGTTGTTAAATCCGGTAATAACGCAATTGATGTCGCAATAAATTTCATTGTATTTAAACAAGAAATCAAAGTTGCCTTTTTAGGGTCCTTTTCTTGGACCTCATTCTTTACAATATCCAAATTCTGCTTAAGAATGAATTTTGATTCTTCATTTTCTACTTTTTCAATAATAGCTTCAACTTTCTTTATAGCTTTGGCGATTTCTTCGGTATTAATTTTATTTCCTTGTTCTGCATTAATTGTACTTCCATGTTCAGCTATATTAACTTGGACTCCTGCGCTGTTAATAGTTATATTGTATGAATTGTCATTATCAAAACCCATATCAGTAGAGATATCTTTTATATATTCTTCAATTTCCATAACAAATGGATAAATTAATCTATCTCCAAAAGCTTTTGCCATATCTTGATATTTTTTACTGTTAGCATAGTACCACCCAAAATTAAATGTACCTATATTATTTTCTACTATATATAAAAAGGTTTTATATAGCAAATAAGTTTTTTTATGGCTGTCACTGCCTAAATCTAAAGCTTTTTGTCCATAAGATGAGCTGATATCTATTATTAACTCATCTAATCCATCTATGTCATAAGCCAAGCTTTGAATATAGTCCTTTATTAATAAAGTTTGATTTATGTAGCTTAATAATTCTTTAAGACTATCATTCTGTTCTGCATAATAGGCATTCATTACGTTTGAAGCTAACGTTCTAAACCGTCTACTAATTTTCCTAAGTTCTTTTTTATTAATCTCCATCTACTATTTCTCCACAAAATGGACAATATCCACCTTCAAATTTTGTTATACTTCTTATTTTTGCTGTTTTGCCACAACACAAATAATTCTTGATATCATAATCTCCAGTTTTTCTACCTATTGGTATTTCAGATTCTTTTTCTAATGTTTTACCAGCTTTATATTTAACATTTTTATTATTTTTAAAAATTTTCTCAATATCTTTTGAAAAATCATTTAATAAATCTGCAACATGATTTTGAATTATTTTTTCTGCCAAATCATTAACATTATCGTCTAAATAACTATCATGTTTTAACCCACAATGAGGACACCAGATATCAATCACGCTATCGTCTTCTATATCGTCAACTTGTATCATAAATTTTTCATTACAGCTTGGACATTTTAAAAGAACAAAACCATCATTATCACTTGGAATAGATATATTGAAAACTTCCTCATACGACATTTTGAACTCATCACTCCTTCAATAAAACTTCTTCTAAAACTTTATAATCGGCAAATCACAAATTCTTTTATCTTTTCTTACAATTACTACACTATCAATCGCTCTTGTGACTGCAACATAAAACCTCGCTCTACTTTGTTCTTTTAATTCCGAAGAATTATCAATTATCCAATTCCACATGGGATTAGTTGGGTAGATTAGTACCCTTTCAAATTCCAACCCTTTTGATTCTCCAAAGTTATAACAAGGATAATTGTTGTTAACCTTTATCTTTACACTTTCTCTTAATTGCACAGCCTGATTATTTTCTAAATAGAAATCCACATCTTTGGGATCAATTATTTTAACACCCTTTGATTCATCATCTGCTTTATGAATAAACCCCACAGGAGTTCTATCTGGATACAGGCTATTTGCAAATTCACAGATTAAATTATTATTTCTATGAGTGCAGCTAAGTGTGCCCTCATCAATTACAATATCTAACTTTTTACATTCATTTTTTAAGAATTCATCTATCTTCCCACAACCATATTTCTTATATTTTCTTTCGAAGTGAGTAGAATATGTACATTGTCTAGGATCACCAACCATAATAACTTTAGTTTTGGTGGCTATTAACCGCTTTAATATCTCCAAATCATAACCAACCATATCTTGAACTTCATCAACATATATGTAGTCATACATTTTAGAAATTCGTTCAAAAACTTTCCCATCGCTCTTTTCATTTAACTCTATAACACAATCAGATAGTTTATCAGTATATATTTTATTGTTTGACTCAAAGTATTTGTTAGATGTTTTCTTTACATACGTATTATTTTGTCCGTTTACAAATATAATTCCATCAATTCGGTCTTTAAATCTACTCCCTTGATAAGGTCTAATACCGTCTTTTAACAAGAAAGAAAACCATGTGCAAATCGTGATATTAGTTGGAACTATGCCCATCTGTTCCTTTATTCTACTAATAATTTGTTGCTCGTTTGTAATAGTATACGTCAAAATTAACACATTCTTGTCCGTCGAAATTGAATCATTGATGATTTTTCTAGTTTTACCAGAACCTGCTGCAGCAATATATAATTTCCCACTCATATTGAAATAGCCTCTTTAATATATTTGGGGAAATTTATATTTTTATCACTCTCAAAAATTTTTAAAGCAACTTCTGTTTTATGTTGTCTCATGTAATTAAGCAAATCATCTTCATTAATATACGACTTATTAAGCACTTCATTCAAAACAGTTAAAGAGTTCGCTCTATATATACACGGTTCTAAAGTATTATAGTTGTAATTCTCTAAGTTGCCTTTATACTCATACTCTACATCATCAAAAAATACATTTATATTTCCACTACGATTTTCTTCTAAATAACTACTATATTTTTTATTTACAGCATCAATATTTCCATCATTATCAGTCACTACAGTCACACATAGGTCTAATATTTTTGCAATTTCTAAAAATCTAAGAAATGATGTCCCAACTGAAATTATATCTATTCCATCATAAATAGGTAATTTCCCATTATATGAATCCATATATGCTCTTTGCACAATTAGTTCATCTGAATCACCTTCAACTAAAATAGATTTTGTCGACAATAATAATCGTAATGTATCATAACCTGCAACTCGTTTAAAAAACTTGCTTGTTTCATTAGATAGATCCCCTAATCGCAACGTTTTACCACTATTAAGCAAAATCAAGTTTTCCAAGCCCAATTTATTTGATACAAAACTACTATGCGTAGTAATTATTATTTGTTTCTCATTATTTGATTTATTGACACAATCAAGTAAAACATTCAAATTCGAATATGATAAATGACACTCCGGCTCTTCAAGTAGGACAATTTGCTTATTTTTCATTCTCTTATCACTTAATGCCAATTGCGTTTTAATAACACACTGTGTACCTTTCCCTATGTTGTTATATGGTATATCATCCAATTGTGTAACCAAGCTGCTTTCCCATGAATTTTTAGTTCCAAAATCCACGGAAATTGACAATTCTTTGTTTGATGTTTCAGCTAATTTTTTATTAATGTTAGCAACGCTCTCATCTTTAGAGAATTGCTCTTTCATAAGTCTATGTGCTTGCGATATGCCAATAATTTCATCATCATCCAAAAGGTTCTTTACTATCCTTGAAATATAAATATCTGAACCGCTATTTGGTGTATAACTAGTGGTATAAATCATTGCAGATTTCACAGGAATACTTCTTGCCGTTATATTTTCCCTAGCAAAAGACCTCCAGTTTATTTCATAATACTCTATTGGTAATGATGTTATTTTATTCTCGCAAAGTATTTTATACTCATTACTATATTTCTTATCAAAACTAATTGACAAAATAATTCCAGAGATATCTTTAGTCCTTTCAGAGTTACCATCACCTAAAAAACTTGGTATTTCTTCGTTGAAATAAACTTCAATAACTATTTCTGGCGGTTCTATCGTTATACCATCATTTATTCTTTCGAAATAATCTTTTACTACAAACTTATTGAAGAGATATTGAGAAAGTTCATTCCTAATATTTTTCCCATGATACGTTCCGGTTAATACTAAGTTAATCGCTTCTAAAATTGTAGATTTACCTGTCCCGTTATTGCCGACCAGTATGTTAATGCCATCATCAAAATCAACAGAAAACCATTCTGAAAAACATTTGAAGTTTTTTATCTTTAATTTTTTTATCGACATTAATCTCTCCCCATATATTTGAATATAGTTTATTAAAAATTCTTCATCAAAATATACTATTTTACATAATTTAACTTCATTCAGGTTATAACCCGCCTAATCGCTGAAATTATATTGCTTCAATTCCTCATCAGGTATTGTCTGGTACTCTATTTATAATTTCGTATGAAATAGTATTAAGTAACTCCTCTGAAAACACTTCATCTTTCATCATATTTTTAATTTCACATCCCCAAACCACTATTACTTTAATGCCCATATTTTCAAGTTTACTGTAATTTTGCTTATCTCTTTCGACATTACCTTCAAGTTTCTTCTTCCAAAAGTCGTGATTATTCTTAAGTATAGACGAATATTTACAGTTTTCATGCATATGCCAAAAACAACCGTTTACAAATATCGCTGCCTTATATTTAGAAATATAAATATCCAGGCTTCCCGGCAATTCCTTATAATTTACCCTATATCTGAAACCCTTGTGCCATAAAAGCTTTCTCAAAAAAATTTCAGGCTTTGTATTTTTACTTTTAACTCTTGCCATGTTTTCGTTTCTGGTCATAGGTTTATTTTTCTTCATTATCTGAATCTCACCTGTAAATTAAGTTTTATAAAATCTTCTCCATTCACACTATATATCTCTCCAAAATCATGTCTTGAAAAGGATTATGTACCTTTTGAAGAAAGCAATGTGAAATTTTATAAGGGTTGGATAGGAGCTAAAGTTCCGCTGGATATTAAATAAACACAGAAAAAGCACATAACTGAAAGATTTTTACAATCTTAAAGTCATGTGCTTTTATAATTAAAAACTATATAAGTTATTCAAACAAATAAGGTTTTGTATTGTTGAAAATTATGCCTTAACTATTGGAATCCATAATTCCATCTTATAATCTTTGCTGTGCATATCTCCTTCATAATAATATTCAAAGTCCGGACTTCCTGAATGAACATATCCATGCTCTGGAAAGAACACTTCCATTGCGTATTTCCAACCCTGATGAATACATTCCGGAATACTGCCCCTTAGCTCAACAACAGCATATTCAGCTTCTTCTACTTCTAAAATATCCAGATCCATTTTTTTAGCTTTAGCTTTGTCAGCAACAATATAACCAGCCATATAATTGATGGTGTTCGGATTTTCCACATCATGGCAAACTCCAAGACTTTGTCCTCCACCAAGTTTTGCTAATTCGTCATGACTATATTTTGAATATAGCTTATCCCATACACTCGGACATAAAGATGAATTGATACTTTGTTCATTGATACCTGCTACTGTAAATGCTGCTTTCTTTTGGATTGTGATGTTCATACTTCTACCTCCTCTTACACTCAGCGCTAATTGCACTCTAGAAACTAATTTGAATGGTTTCCCATTCCTTACCTCTGAAGGAGTAAATCCATGAAAATTCTTAAAAGCTGTTCCAAATGAATCCGATGATTCATAACCATACATCATAGCTATATCGATTATTCTTTTATCTGTATCTCTTAATGATATAGCTGCTTCGGTAAGTCTTCTCCCTCTTATATACTCTGACAGTGTGGTTTCAGTTAATATAGAAAACAACCGGCTGAACATAGGATATGAGAACCCTGATAAATAAGCTATTTTCTTTTCGTCTATTTCATCATCTATGACTGTTTCGATATAGTCTATCGTGTTATTAAACGACTTAATAATATTCATCACGACTTCCTCCTTTCGATTATAGTTTAGAGGTCTTTAGTATATTTTACCCTACAATATCCGTACAAATTTTGACGGTATCTTTAGACAATCAAAGCACTTACAAATATCAATTTGACAACTTCTGTTATGTGAACAAAAGCCTCCCACCAAAACGATGGAAGGCTTTCTAAACAATTCACCTAAATTCAACAACTCCCTTTTGACCCTGCTTTTTCACATTTTTAGTTATCAAAACAGTATCATTCAAGAGTTTTTCATGCTTTCAAATCTCTGAAACGCCCTGTTTTCAAGGGTTTTACAACAGAAATATATTCGTTACTGTTATTCCCATTCAATAGTGGAAGGTGGCTTACTTGTTACATCTAAAACAACCCTGTTGATCCCCTTTACAGTATTACAGATTCGTCTTGCTGTCCTATCGAGAACATCATACGGAACTCGTACCCAATCAGCCGTCATCCCATCTGCAGATTCTACGGCTCGAAGGGCCACCACCTCTGAATATGTTCGAGAATCTCCCATAACTCCCACAGTTCTCACTGGGAGCAACACGCAAAAAGCCTGCCAAACAGAAGAATAAATGTCACTTTTTGAGAACTCTTCCCTAAAAATCTCATCCGCTTCCCGCAGCGTATCAAGGCGCTCTTTTGTAACCTCGCCAAGGCAGCGAACAGCGAGTCCCGGACCGGGGAAAGGCTGTCGATCCACTATCTCGGGAGGTACGCTTAAGAGTCTTCCTATAGCGCGGACTTCGTCTTTAAAGAGATCCCTTAACGGTTCAAGAACTTTTAGTTTCATATCTTCAGGTAATCCGCCTACATTATGATGGCTCTTAATAACCGAAGCGCCTTTCCCTTTATGCCCACTTTCAATGACATCAGGATATAAGGTCCCTTGAAGCAACCATTCAGCATCTTTTATTTTAGAGGCTTCCGCTTCGAAAACACGAATAAACGTCTCCCCAATAATCTTTCTCTTACGTTCTGGATCTGTCACGCCTCGAAGGGCCTGCAAAAACTGATGGCTGGCATCTACGTAATGAACATTCAAATCGAGCGCCTTATATCGCTCAAGGACTCTCTCAGCCTCCAGATGTCGCAACAAGCCATTATTTACAAAAATACACTCTAAGCGGTCACCTATGGCTTTAGCAGTTAAAACAGCCGCTACAGTGGAATCAACCCCGCCAGAAAGCCCACAAATAACCTGGCAACCTTTCGTTTTTTTGTGTATCCGTGCCACCATAGTGTCAATCCAGTTTCCAAGATCCCAGTCTCCAGAACATGAACAAACATCGAAGAGGAATTTAGAGAGGATAGCCGTACCATTCTGAGTATGGGCCACTTCTGGATGAAATTGAAGCCCCCATATCTTTCTTTTTCTATTTTCAAAGGCTGCAGGAACTCCTTTATCTGTAACGGCAACGAGCTGGAACCCTTCTGGTAGAGACGCAATATGATCTCCGTGGCTCATCCACACCTCAAAAGATTCTGATATGCCCATAAAAAGAGTTGCCTCTGGATTTTTTACCACTATGGCAGTTCGTCCATATTCACGACTAGCTCCCGACTCTACCTGTCCACCAAAAATTTTTGCTAGGAGTTGCATACCATAACAGACCCCCAGAACTGGAACTCCTAGATCGAAAAGGTCTAAGGATACGGTAGGGCTTCCTTCGTCATGAACACTTTGCGGACCTCCAGAGATAATGACGCCCCGAGGAGTTCTCTTCTTGATTTCATCAATAGAAGTATCCCAGGGGAGAATTTCGCTATGCACTTTCATCTCTCGAATCCTGCGGGCAATCAATTGAGTAAACTGAGAACCACAGTCAAGAATTATTATATTATCCATTTACATTCCCCCGAAAAAAACAAAATCGTCAACATCGCTTATATTACCAGAAAGAGAGAAGAGGGGAAAGAAAAAGCCCCCAAAAGAAGCGTTCACTTAGGGATTGAAGAAAAACTTGAATGAACAGCTTCAAGCGGGGCAAAAAGAGACCAGTCACAATCAGGCATGAATGCTTGAAGTGACTGGTTTTTTATTAAAGATATTTTTTTGAATTAGTGATTGATATTAATCTATATCAAACCTAAATACTTCTCGAAGAATAACATCAGTTTTTCGATAATTCCTTGCTTTTTCGCAGCTCTGCCTCCGCCAAAGCGGGATACAGGTGGCATGATTTTATCAATATCTGTACCGGTCGTTTTAAGCATTCCGTCTCGGAATGCATTGTCGATAAAACGGCGGGTTTCTTCGGGCTTTAATCTTTCTTCTTCTATAATTGCTGAAATATCCGCTTCTTTACGCTCGTGGAGGAATTTTCGCCAATCCTCATCCACTTTGGTCGATACATTGACTTGCTCTATAAAACGCTCGATAAGCTCTTTCTTGCTTCTAAGTTCAATACTTGAATTGATAGCCTTATCAATAGTTGTAAGAATGGTTTTATCCTTACAGTTGGATTGTTGATATTTGGCTACAAGCATAAGGATGTAGTCAATATTTACCTCTATCTGTTTGACCAGTTCAATCTCGAAAACTATGTCATCATTGATAGTTTCTTTGTCACCATCAGCACCTTTTCTATATTCCTGATACAGGTCAATATAAATGCTCTGATAGTCCTGAAAATCCCTTTCAGATAAAATCTCGTTTCCTTCAAAGTCATCGAAGGAAGTAAGAATATTTCTGAGCCTGAGTATTGCTCCATATAACCGAATAAAGTCTTTTTCAGCTTCTTCTCCGAGAATAGGTTGGCCAAGGGGATACTGTGTTGTAAGAGTTGCAATCAGTTCAGCATAGCCCGGCTTATACTCACCTTTATCATCATAGCCGTTATAGTATTCTTCGTATGTTTTTAACAGTACAATACCGCCAGCATCCTTATTGCCGAATAGTGCAATAGCTTTGTCTGTTTCTTCTTTCAAATCTCGGAAACAAACGATATTACCATAGGTCTTAACGCTGTTTAGGATGCGGTTAGTTCTTGAAAAAGCCTGAATCAGTCCATGCTGTCTCAGGTTTTTATCTACCCATAGCGTATTCAAGGTTGTTGCATCAAAGCCTGTCAGGAACATATTGACAACAATCAATATATCAATCTCCCGATTCTTTACGCGAAGAGAGAGGTCTTTATAATAATTCTGGAACTTATCCGAGGAAGTATCGTAATTTGTACAAAATGTGGAATTGTAATCTCGGATAGCCGCCTCAAGAAAATCTCTAGAGCTCTGGTCAAGGTTTTCCATATTAAAATCCTCTTCAGGCAACAGTCCATCTGGCTCCTCCTCATTTGCACTAAAACTGAAAATAGTTGCAATGGTAAGGTTACGGTTCTTTTCCGCTATCTGCTTCTTAAACTCATTATAGTATCTGATTGCCATTGGGATGGATGCAGCAGCAAATATGGAGTTGAAACCGGCAACTCGCCTTGTTTCACGCTTTTCTATCATCTTTTTAGGGTTGTGCTTATCTGCTTCTTCCCATTTCGCAGAGAATGTGTAATAACTATTGCGCTTCGTCTTTTGATCAAAGTGTTCAAGAACGTAAGAAACAATTTCACTGATTCGCTGTGGATCTGCTAAGGCTTTTTCTCTATCTATGCTATAGACTTTTTTATCATTAACGTAATTAGGCATCTTGATGGTGTTAATAAAATCTATCCTAAAAGGCAGAACATTCCCATCATTGATGGCATCCACAATGGTATAGGTATGCAACTTTTCTCCAAAAGCCTGCTCGGTTGTGCGGAGCAGTGGGTTGCCGCCTGAACTGGCATTCGCAGCAAAAATCGGGGTTCCCGTAAAGCCGAAGATATGGTAGTTCTTAAAACTCTTCGTGATAGCTTGATGCATTTCGCCAAATTGGGAACGGTGACACTCATCAAAAATCAGTACCACATGTTTCTTATAAATATCATGCTGTTTGTTTTTACGTATAAATATATCCAACTTCTGAATAGTGGTTACAATGATTTTGTATTCATGAGGATTTCCTTTTTCATCCCTGTCCTCCAATTGTCTTTGAAGAACTCTTGTGGACGTATTACCGTTAGCTGCCCCCTTTTCAAAGCGATCATATTCCTTCATCGTCTGATAATCCAGATCTTTACGGTCAACAACGAACAGAACCTTGTCTATGTAAGGCAAGGCAGAAGCTAATTGGGCTGTCTTAAAACTGGTCAAAGTCTTACCAGAGCCTGTTGTATGCCAGATATATCCTCCAGCTGCAGTTGTGCCCATCTTCTTGTAGTTGGTTGATACTACAATACGTGATAATATACGTTCTGCAGCAGCTATTTGATAAGGACGCATTACAAGGAGCAGATCTTCAGATGTGAAAATACAATATTTTGTTAGTATATTTAAGAGGGTATGTTTGGCAAAAAAAGTTTTAGTAAAATCCACAAGGTCAGGAATAATTTTGTTATTTGCATCTGCCCAAAAGCTGGTAAACTCAAAACTGTTGCTTGTTTTTTTACTTCTTCGACGTTCACTACTGCTTTGTTCCTTGATATGTGCGTTTCTTGTGGTGTTGCTATAATACTTTGTATGAGTGCCATTTGAGATTACAAATATTTGCACATACTCAAATAAACCAGAAGCCGCCCAAAAGCTGTCACGCTGGTATCTTTTTATTTGGTTGAAAGCTTCTCGGATAGCAACACCGCGCCGCTTTAACTCCACATGAACTAGTGGAAGTCCATTGACAAGGATTGTTACATCATATCGAGTTTCATGCTTGCCGCCTGCTTCTTCGTATTGATTAATAACCTGCAAACGATTGTTATGGATATTCTTCTTATCCAAAAGGTATATGTTCTTTGTTGTTCCATCTTCACGTTTTAGAATCTGGATATGGTCATCTTGAATTTTTCTGGTCTTTTCAACAATTCCTTCATTTGTATTGGCAATACATTCTGTGAAAAATTTATCCCATTCACTATCAGTAAATGTAAAATCATTAAGCAGTTCAAGTTGCTTTCGGAGATTTTCTATCAATGAAGCTTCATTGTGTACTGAAATATATTCATATCCTTGTGAAGTTAGTTGCCTGATAAACTCCCGCTCAAGTTCTGCCTCGCTCTGATACTTTTCAGGTCGGACATTATATTCAGCTGCATATTCAGCAACAACTGTTGCTTCATCAGTACTGGCAACGATGTTGTATATACTCATGCCGTCACCTCCTTGAAAGATAACAGTTTATCCCTGTAATATTCATATTGCTTTTGCCGTGCTTCGATTTCGGCCGGAATGCCGCTGGTTAAGTCGTTGCAGAGAGCGTCAAAGCGATCGAGGATAGCTACGATGCGCTCTTGTTCTTTGAGAGGGGGGAGGGGAATTCTAAATTTCTTAAAAGCAACCATATCAACAGAAGCAAAATGCCCAAGTGTTAAGTTGTTTTTACACCATTCACCAAGTATATAACAATAATAAAATAGGTACTTTATATTCACATCTTGATATTCATTTTTAAGTGAGAGTATTGTAAATCTTTGATTTGCTAAAAACTCGGTTTGTATTAGTGCATGTTCACCTATTGTTGCAGAAGTAGAAATAATTATAGAGTTTGCAGGAAATGGTCTTCCTTTAACAGCATTTATTGAAACATGTTGCAATGCATTTGAAAGTATTCTTCCATTTTCGCGTATATCTTCCATCCGAAACCAAGGAATTACTCCGTTTTCCCAATACTCCTTGTTGGATTTTGATGGTGTATATCCGTTACGAATATTAAAAAGATCATCAATAGCCACTCGTGGCACTTCATCACCAAACGTAAGCAGCAAATCCCTATAATACTCATACTGCTTTCTCCTTGCTGTAAGCTCTGCTGTAAGCTCTGCTGTAAGCTCTGTGAAATTGTCCAGAATACGGACAATTTCCTGCTGAACAGCTAGAGGGGGAAGGGGAACAGAAATCCTTGCCATGACGTTGCTCATCAATTTTGGGTTACCCATACCATCATTAACATATTTTTTTGCATATACTTGCAAAACATAAAATAGAAACTTAGTACTTACCAGTTCATTATTTTTAACCCTTAATAATCCACAAACATTTGTTATACTAAATTTTTCGTTAATATGATAAAAAACAGAACCAGCGTTTGCTCCATCTGTTGTCCATGTTACGGATTCGCAGTCATAGTCAAAAGTATTTATGTAGCCAAAAACACCGTTATTTGCTGTTTGTGATGAATAAACGGGATAAACACCAGTATTTTCTCTTAGATAATTTTTGGACATTACTCTCCCACGTGTAATGTCACAAATTTCTTCCACTGTTACAAACTCCACTCCATCTGGACAAAGTTCAGCAATCAATTCATCTAACTTACTCATTTGCCCACCTCAATTTCCGCAATAATCTTATCTATTTCTTCCCGCAAAATCTGCTCTCTCGCCACAATTTTTTCTATCTCAGCATTGAGGGCAACAATATCAATCTTTTCTCTGGTATCCTCCTGTTCAACATAGGTAGAAACAGACAGGTTATAATCTTGTTCAGCTATTTCACTGTTTGGCACAAGCCTAGCAAAATGCTCTATATCTTTTCTATCTTTGAATGCGTTAAGAATGGTCTCAATATTTTCTTGTGTAAGCTTGTTGTTATTCGTAACCTTTACAAATTCCTTTGATGCATCGATAAATAAGGTGCTATTTTCTGATTTAGACTTCTTCAGCACCATAATGCAGGTAGCAATGCTGGTACCATAAAACAAGTTATCCGGTAACTGAATGATACAGTCGATATAGTTATTATCAATCAGGTACTGCCTGATTTTCTTTTCAGCGCCTCCGCGGTACATTACACCGGGGAAACAAACGATAGCCGCTGTTCCGTTTGTTGCAAGCCAAGAGAGACTATGCATAATAAAAGCAAGGTCTGCCTTAGACTTAGGAGCCAATACTCCCGCTGGAGAAAAACGGGGATCGTTAATCAAAATAGGATCATTGTCGCCCTTCCATTTAATAGAGTAAGGTGGATTTGATACAATGGCTTCAAAAGGCTCATCATCCCAATGTTGCGGATCTGTTAGTGTGTCCCCAAGGGCAATATCAAATTTGTCATAATCAATATCGTGCAGGAACATATTAATTCTGCACAGGTTGTAGGTTGTAATGTTGATTTCTTGACCGAAGAAACCTTGACGTACATTTTCTTTTCCTAAGATTTTTGCAAACTTTAGCAGTAGAGAGCCAGAACCGCAGGCGGGGTCATATACCTTGTTGACTTCAGTTTTTCCTACTAATGTTAAGTGGGTAAGGAGTTCAGAAACCTCCTGCGGCGTATAGTATTCACCACCACTTTTTCCTGCATTGGATGCATACATACCCATTAAAAACTCATAAGCATCACCGAATGCATCTATGGTATTGTCTTTGTAATCTCCCAGCTTCATTTCTCCAACAGAATTCATTAGCTTAACCAGCTTTTCATTACGCTTTACTACAGTGTTACCTAGCTTATTGCTGTTAACATCAATATCGTCAAACAGACCTTTGAAATTATCTTCACTCTCTGTTCCTTGGGCAGATGCCTCTATATTACTGAAAACCTGTTCCAGTGTTTCATTTAAGTTTTCATCGTCCTTTGCACGAGCTCGGACATTTTCAAAAAGTTCGCTGGGTAAAATAAAGAAGCCCTTTGTCTTAACTAAATCCTCTCGTGCCTGTTCTGCTTCTTCGTCGGATAACTTAGCATAATCAAATTCCGTATTGCCAGCTTCCCATTCTCCGGCGTTAATATAGGCAGTAATATTTTCAGATATGTAGCGGTAAAACAGCATTCCTAGAACATATTGCTTAAAGTCCCATCCATCTACACTGCCTCTTAGATCATTTGCCATATTCCATATCGTGCGGTGTAATTCCGCCCGTTCCTGTTCTTTTCTGTTGTTTTCCATAACTCTACTTCCTTTCTTCAACCATATTAGGCACTAATTCCATGATATCTTTAAAATCAACGCCAAGTGCCGTACAAACCTTTACAAGAACATCCATACTGACATATTCGTTTTTAGAAAGCTTTGAAATTGACGATGGACTTATTCCCGCAGCAGCTTGCAAATCTTTCTTCTTCATATCGCGGTCTATCAACAATTTCCAAAGCTTTTTATAGCTAACGGTCATCTTGGTCACCTCTTTATATATGTTTTTTCCATTATAGCACATTTTCTTCAAAAATAACATGATAATTCTGTGTTTGTGAAGTAATTTTTCAATGTTAACAAAGATAATGATAGTTGTGTATGCCTTTATTTTTGATTTAAATAAATACTTTTAGACAAAAATGTCTGTAAGTCTATTTGTAAAACCAAAGGCAAAGTTATAACATTCAGCCTTCTTAAATTTAATACCACTTTCGCTCAAATTTGAGCAAAAGCATAAACATTACAGCCGTCTTTACCTTAGAAAAAAGACAGGCTGTTTTTTTATTTTAAGGGGTTCGAATCAATAGAATTCTTCGCTTATGGATGAGGAAGAAAATTATTTTTGGAAAATCCTCAACTAATGTGCCCTACCGTGGCTATAAGGTGAGAGGAAAAATAATCCCCCAATGAAAGCATAGTTTTTCTCTCACTGCTCCTTGACAACTGAATACCCCGAAATGCAAGAGATACTTCAAGGTGAATATGCCATGACGATAATTCCGAGCGTATTCCTTGAAAGATAACGAGGTTGTGTCAAACAAGGCAAACCCTCTGGAACAGTAGCGTTTCGGGTCATTTTTAACAGGCAAGGAGGTGAAATAACTGAAACCACAATATGATAACTTGCCACAGATACTCAAAATTAAGCCACAGTTTTGCTGTTGGAAATATGAAGAGCGAAGTGGTAGAAAAACCAAAGTTCCCTATAACCCAGTAACGAGAAAAAGGGCAAAACCAAATCAACGTGGTACATTTAAAGATTTTAGTTCGGCGGTAGCTGCTATAAGTGATTATGATGGTATCGGATTTTTGGTGGGTAATGACATATGTGTTATCGACTTAGATGATTGCTTTGATAGTGGTGGTAAGCTTAAGCCTGTTACCCAAATTGTTGTAGAGGCTTTTAGTGGTTGTTATATGGAACACAGTCCATCTGAAAAAGGGCTTCATATTTTCTTTAAGGCCACAGGCTTTAACTTTGACAAAACAAAATACTATATCAACAACAGAAAGCTGGGAGTTGAGGTCTATGTGGGCGGAGCAACAAATCGTTTTGTTACCGTAACAGGCAATGTATATGCAGATGGTGATATAGCGGAGAAATCGAATGAACTACAGATGATACTAGACAAGTATATGCTACGTCCTACCACTGTGAAGCAACTTCTGGATACAGAAAGTCAATCCTATCTGTCTGACAAGTCTGTTATTGAGAAGGCTTTAAAATCGGCAAATGGAGAAAGGTTCAAAGCATTATGGCAAGGGGATACATCAGGCTATGCTTCTGCCAGTGAAGCTGATTTGGCACTTTGCGGTATGCTGGCATTTTGGTGTGGCAGAGATATTGGACAGATTGACAGACTTTTCCGGCAGAGCGGCCTAATGCGGGATAAATGGAATAGACCACAGTCCGGCAGTACTTATGGAATAATAACCATAGAAAAAGCTATCGCAAATGCTACTGAAATATATAAACCAGGTGGCAAGCGTTCATCAGCTACAGAGGATTTTGGTGAATGTTCTCTTACTGGCTTTAAGCCTGAGAGTAACGATCGCTACCCTTGGACGGATATTGGGGCAAGCAGGCTGTTTGCTGATTATTATAAGTCTTTTGCCCGCTTTGTTCCCGAAAGGAAGATGTGGTTTTGCTATGAGAATGGTATTTGGATTCCTGATGTCGGTAATCTAAAAGTAATGGAAATGTGTAAATCATTGGCTAACCAACTGCTAACCTATGCTTTGACTATTCAGGATGAACATCAGAGAAAGGCATACATTGACTATTGCCGAAAATGGCAATTAAGAAGATACAGGGAAACGGTACTTAAGGATGCACAGAGCGTATATCCCATTTCGATGGCTGAATTTGACCAAGATCCTCTTGTGTTAAATTGCACTAATGGAACATTGTTTTTAAAGTCGATGGATTTTCGTCCCCACAACAGCGAGGACAGACTCACAAAGATATCCAGCGTTAAATATGACCCTGAGGCAAAAAGCGAGCGATGGGATGCATTTATTCGTGAAATTATGAGCGGAGATGAGGAAAAGGCAAAGTTCCTACAAAAAGCCTTCGGATATGGTATCAGCGGAGACACTCGGTATGAATGCCTATTTGTTCTCTATGGTGCCACAACGAGAAACGGTAAAGGGACGCTATGCGAGAGCATTCTTAAGGTATTAGGCAGCTACGGCTGTACTGCAAGACCGGAGACAATCAGTCTAAAAAATAACAATAACAGTTCAAGTCCCAGCGAGGATATTGCCCGGCTTGCAGGAGTACGCTTTGTGAATATTTCCGAACCTAGCAGAGGACTTGTCCTAAATGCCGCACAGGTAAAAAGTATGACAGGTGGTGACACCATCAATGCAAGGTTTCTGCACGAGAATTCTTTTGACTTCTCACCAAAGTTTAAGCTGTATATCAACACTAATTATCTGCCCGTCATTACGGATATGACGCTGTTTTCCAGCGGCAGAGTGGTAATTATCCCTTTTGAACGACACTTTGATGAAAGCGAGCAGGATAAAAACCTAAAACGTGAATTTGCCAAACCGAAGAATCAGAGTGCTATCCTCAACTGGCTAATTGAAGGCTATCAGCTGTTAAAAAAGGAAGGCTTGACTTTACCTGATTCCGTTAAGACAGCAACGGAGGCTTATAAGCGTGACAGCGATAAAATAGCATTATTTTTCGAGGATGCCTTGGAGGAAAGCCCCAACAGTGAGGTGCGGACATCCGAAGTGTATGCCCGGTATCAGTGTTGGTGCAGTGCCAATGGCTGTTATTCAGAGAATGCAAGAAACTTCAAACAAGCCTTAACAGCTATCGCTCGTGTAGAACGGAAACGACCACGTTCTGGTGGTGGAATGACCACAATGCTTATCGGATATAAGCTGACAGAAGAAGAATTTTTTCTTATTTAAACACAGTGTAGCAGCTTGTAGCAAGAAAAACAGGTTATATAAAAAATCGCTCTCGTATAGAGAGTTTAGTTTTTACCTGCTACATCTTGCTACAAAGCTTAATACCACTGAAGCCACTGGATACAACTCCGTGTGTTAATACCTACCCCCTAGGGGAGGTCGAATCTCCACACCTTTTCATCTGGACAACGGGCGTGGGGCAACGCGTAAAAAAACGCGGTTTCAAACGGGGTATATACCCCACAATCCATTTTAATTTAGGAGGTAAACGATTATGGCAACATCAACAACTTATAATAGAGCGTTTTGGAATGTTATGAAAGGAAAAGAAGAAAATAATCAAAATCTAAGCGAGGGCTTTGATAATGCAGGAGCCTATGTCGCACCAGATGAGTTCAGAGAAGGCTTTAACACTGCTTTGGCAAAGGAAAATATATTCCGCAGATTTGCTACTGTTATCAATCTATCTTCTGCAGAAGGTAAAATTCAAGCGGTATCCTCAACGGGTACAGCAGATTGGGTTGAAGACGGAGATCCAATCCCCGAAAGCGCCGATACATTTACACAGTTTCTGGTGAAATCATACAAGCTGGCATCTCTTGTCAAGCTAAACCGCTCATTCGTCACCGATATGAACTTTAATCTTGAAAAATATCTGATTGGTGATTTTGCGAAGCGTTTTGGCAAGGCTGAGGAAAATGCATTGCTTAATGGAAATGGCACAACACAGCCAACAGGTATCCTTACAGCAGATGCAGATGTAACTACAGCAGATAGTGCTACTATCTCTTTTGACGAGATTATCTCTCTGTACTTTTCATTAAAAGATGAATACCGAAATAACGCTGTATTTATCATGCACGATAATACAGCCATGCTTCTTAGAACCCTTAAGGATACAAGCGGCAGTTATCTGTGGAATTCTTCAGATAACACCATCTTCGGAAAGCCTGTAGTTACCTCTCCATATATGCCTACAGTATCAGCAGGAGCAAAAAGCATTGTATTTGGAGATTTATCATACTACTGGCTGATTGAGCGTCAGCCAATAACAATAAAGAAATTAAGTGAATTATATGCATTGCAGGGGCAGATTGGCTTTTCTGCTTACGAAAGATTGGATGGGAAGCTAATTCAACCGGATGCTCTGAAAATATTACAAATAAAAGCTTAAATAATGGATTAGGCACTGAGTCATCAATTTGGCTCAGTGCCAGTTCCTTCAAAACATCGGACAGGAGGTCACGATATGGAAAACCAAATTAACAGTCGCACAACCAAATCCGATATCGGAGGTACGGTCTATGTGGTGGAATCACGAGTAA
Source organism: Aminobacterium mobile DSM 12262 (assembly GCF_000526395.1). NCBI lineage: Bacteria > Thermotogati > Synergistota > Synergistia > Synergistales > Aminobacteriaceae > Aminobacterium > Aminobacterium mobile. The sequence continues at coordinate 223,183 of NZ_JAFZ01000002.1, forward strand.
GTGATTCAGCAAAGGAAAGTGCATATTCCAAGCTGAAACGACTGATTACGGTCAACGCAAAAAGTCTTTCAAAGTTATCAGATAGTTCATATAAACCTACGGAATTCAACTCGACTTCTTCAAGGTAGTACGGTAATATACATAGTGCTAAACCGCTTGAAGACTGTCGGAAATGGAGGATAAAAATGAATAGACAGTCAACATTTAGCACTATACGTAAATCAACATTAGCATTTGAAGAAGCAAAAATTACTGCCCTGTACTGCAGGCTTTCACGTGATGATGAGCTTGCAGGAGACAGCAACAGTATAGTAAACCAGAAGGCAATTCTAAAAAATATGCTGAAGACAACGGTTTTCGCAACATCGAATTTTATGTGGATGATGGGGTCAGCGGTACAACTTTTGATAGACCAGACTTTAACCGCATGATTGCAGATGTAGAGTCCGGTAGAATCGGAACGATTATCATCAAGGATATGTCCCGTTTCGGCAGGGATTACCTTAAAGTAGGTTATTATACCGAGATTATGTTTCCTGAAGCAGATGTACGATTCATTGCTATTAACAATGGTATTGATAGTGCAAACCAAGCAGACAGTGACTTTACACCGTTTCTTAACATTATTAATGAATGGTACGCTAAGGATACTAGCAAGAAAATCCGTGCTGTGTTCAAATCCAAGGGACAGTCTGGCAAGCCGCTCTGCACCAATCCGCCTTACGGTTATATTAAAGACCCTGAGGATAAGTTGCACTGGATTATAGATGAGAAAGCCGCCGAGGTGGTCAGAGATATTTTCCGACTGTGCATGGCTGGCTTTGGACCTACGCAGATAGCAAAGCAACTTGAAAAGCGATGCATTGATACACCTACGGTTCATCTTCGCAAAATGGGTATTAACACTCCAGCAAGACCGCCTGAAAACCCATATGCTTGGTCGGCTCGTACCGTAGCAGATATTCTGGCTAAAATGGAATATCTAGGTCACACAGTGAATTTCAAGACTTCTAAAAAGTCCTACAAGAGCAAAGTCAAGATAATGAACAATCCAGAAGAATGGCTGGTTTTCAAAAATACCCATGAAGCAATTATCGATGAGGGCACTTGGGAAACAGTGCAGAAAATCAGAGATGGCAAGCGAAGACCATCGCGATTAGGTGAAATGGGAATGCTCTCTGGCATGATGTTTTGTGCCGACTGTGGAGCAAAGCTGTATCAGGTTAGAGGCAAGGGATGGACACACGATAAGGAATATTTCGTTTGTGCTACTTACCGCAAGAAAAAGGGTATGTGCAGTTCACATCAGATACGCAATGTTGTAGTGGAACAGCTCTTGCTAGAAGACTTAAGACGTGTAACCTCCTTTGCCAAAGACCATGAACAGGAATTCATCCGTATAGTTATGAATAACTCAGAAAAGGAACTTGCCAAAGAACTCCGCCAAAGTCAAAAGGAGTACGAACAAGCACAGACTCGCATTGCTGACATAGACAAAATCATTAGAAAGCTATATGAAGACAATGTGATGGGCAAAATTCCCGAAGAGCGTTTTTACAAGATGTCCGCTGAATATGAAGCCGAGCAGAAGGCGCTGGAAGAAAGGATAACCAAATTAAAGCGTACTATTGATACAACAAATGAACAGTCCCTCAATACTGACCGCTTTCTTGCACTGGTTAAAAAGTATACAGAAATTACAGAACTGGATGCAGAAATTATCCGAGAGTTCATTGACAAAATTATTGTATTCAAGGCTGAAAAAGTCGATGGTCGCAGAACCCAGAAGATTCAGATTTTCTATAACTGCATTGGCGCAATTAACTTACCAAACTAAACTAAAAAACGGCATAGCCGCTATTAACGACTATGCCGAATTTTTCAGAGATTATAAATCCCTATCTGACCGCTCCTAAAGGGGGCTTTTTATAACAACTTATTGGAGTGGAAAACTTACTCCTAGTACATTCCCTCCATACCACCCATTCCTGCTCCACCAGGCATAGGAGCAGCGCTCTTGGGTTCTGGCTTGTCAGCCACAATAGCCTCTGTGGTGAGAACCATGGCAGCAATAGAACCAGCATTCTGAAGGGCACTTCTCGTTACTTTTACAGGGTCGATAATGCCGGCCTCAATCATATCCACATACTCGCCAGTAGCTGCGTCAAGTCCCTGACCTGCTTTTAGACCGCGAACTTTCTCTACCACCACATCACCCTGATACCCTGCGTTCTGGGCGATCAAATGAAGAGGTGCCGTGAGAGCATTGAGAATAATCGTTCCACCAGTTTTCACATCACCTTCAAGGTTCCCTATAAACTTATCAAGAGAAGAAATGCAGTTGATGATAGCAACTCCGCCGCCAGCTACAATGCCTTCTTCGACAGCTGCTCTTGTTGCATTCAACGCATCCTCTATACGATGCTTCAGTTCTTTCTGCTCCGTCTCTGTAGCTGAACCGACCTGAACAACGGCTACGCCACCCACAAGTTTGGCAAGACGTTCCTGAAGTTTCTCTTTATCGTACTCAGAAGTGGATTCCTCAAGCTCTTTTCGAATCTGAGCTGCGCGTTTGCGGATCTCTTCAGAGGAACCAGCACCTTCTACAATAGTGGTCTCCTCTTTTGTGATACGAATCTTTTTAGCTTTACCAAGCATAGAGATGTCAGCGCTTTCAAGTTTAATGCCCAGATCTTCGCTCACAACCTGGCCACCAGTCACAATGGCAATATCGTTCAGCATTGCCTTGCGACGCTCGCCAAAGCCAGGAGCCTTAACGGCAGCTATCTGCATGACACCTCTCAGCTTATTCACAACTAGAGTGGCAAGGGCTTCTCCTTCCACATCCTCAGCAATGATCAGAAGAGGCTTTCCAGTCTGGACAACTTTTTCAAGAACAGGAAGAAGATCTTTAATGTTGCTTACCTTGCCATCATGAATCAAGATATACGCATCATCAAAAGCAACTTCCATTCTCTCAGGATCAGTGATCATGTAAGGGCTAATGTACCCCTTATCAAACTGAAGTCCTTCTACCATCTCAAGAGTCGTTCCTACAGTCTGGCTATCTTCCACAGTAATGACGCCATCCTGTCCCACTTTCTCCATGGCTTCAGCAATAAGCTGTCCAACAGCAAAATCATTAGCAGAGATAGCGGCAACCTGAGCAATCTTATCTCGATTTTTCACGGGAATAGCCATCTTCTTCAGTTCGTCCACTACAAAATCAATGGCCTTTTCAATTCCCTGGCGCATCAACATGCCATTAGCACCAGCTGCTACGTTTTTCATTCCCTCACGGATAATGGCTCGGGCAAGTACTGTAGCTGTAGTGGTACCGTCACCAGCTACATCATTGGTCTTAGAAGCAACTTCTTTGACCAGCTGTGCCCCTGTGTTCTCGAAAGGATCCTCAAGGTCTATTTCTTTTGCAATGGTAACACCATCGTTCGTAATAGTAGGGGATCCAAATTTTTTCTCCAAAACTACATTGCGCCCCTTAGGCCCAAGGGTCACACCAACTGTATCGGCTACTTTATCAATACCACGCAACATAGCATGGCGTGCATCTTCATTAAAAGTAAGGATCTTCGCCATTTTTACATTCCTCCTTAGTTATCTCGTCTCTTATTTCTCTACAATAGCAAGAACGTCTCGCTCACTGAAGATCACAAACTCTTCTCCGTCAAGCTTAATCTCAGTACCGGCATATTTGCTGAATATGATACGGTCACCAACTTTAACTTCCAATGGAAGCTTCTGTCCGTTCTCAAGCACTTTCCCAGTTCCAATAGCTATAACTTCCCCTTCCTGGGGTTTCTCTTTGGCAGTATCTGGAAGAACGATGCCTCCCTTGGTTTTTTCTTCCTGATTGATGACCTTAACAACGAGACGATCACCAAGCGGTTTTAAGTTCATTCGAAAATCCCTCCTTGAAATATTATCCTTTAAGATGTTAGCACTCCTTCGTGTCGAGTGCTAACTGAACGGTTTAAATATTAATTCTCATGCTTTTTTATCTCAAGGATAAATAATCATAAATAATAGAGTTTATACCTATAAATACAATACTATCTCTTTATATCTCTCTTTTTATCAGTTTTTGATACTCATCACTACGAAAGCAGGTGCCAAGAAGGGTTAGGAGCAAGAGAAAGATCTGAAATATTCCCTCGCTGAAAGCTATTATATCCAGCAGCAGCTATCATAACGGCATTATCAGTACATCTAATCACAGGCGGGATAAATACTTCCCAATATTTCCTCTTCAATAACTCTTTTCTGAGACCCTTGTTAGCAGCTACTCCTCCTGATATAGCTATTTTCTGAATCCCCGTCACTTCAGTGGCCCGTTCCAGTTTGGAAACTAACGCCGTAACAGCCGCTCGCTGGAAAGAGGCACAAATATCTGCAACAGGTAGATCTGTCTTGCTTTTTTGCAACTCATTTACTGTCCAAAGTACCGCCGTTTTCAAACCACTAAAACTAAAAGCAATTTCATTACTGCCTTTAAGAGGAACAGGAAAACGAAAAGCCTCTGGATTTCCTTGTTGTGCCAGCCTATCAATAACAGGCCCCCCAGGATATCCGAGGCCTAAGAGTTTTGCAACCTTATCATAAGCCTCTCCAGCGGCATCATCTCTTGTTTCTCCGAGAAGCTGATATTGACCCCAATCTTCTACAAGTATAATTTCAGTATGCCCCCCAGAAACGATGAGACAGATAAAAGGAGGAAGAAGATCTTCAGAAGCCACTACATTAGCAAAGAGATGGCCTTCCAGATGATTAACTCCTAATAGAGGTACTCCCCATGATTGGGCAAAGGCCTTAGCTGTCATGACTCCAACCATGAGCGATCCCATGAGTCCCGGACCTGCGGTAACTGCTATCAGGGAAAGTTCTGAAGCAGGAGAACTAATTCCAGCTTGGCTAAAGGCCGCCTGTATAAGGGGTAAAATCGCTTCGAGATGCATTCTCGATGCAAATTCCGGAACAACACCTCCAAAAGGGGCATGTTCTTTGATCTGGCTTGAAATAAAATCTGCTTTAACATTACGTTGCCCCTCTAGAACAGAAACAGCCGTATCGTCACAGCTACTCTCTATTCCCAAGGTCAAAAAATTAGAATTCACTATTGTCACCTCTTTGGGACGGCAAAGACTTCCGAATCCTTTCCACAGACTACAGTTATATTCTGTCCTTTTTTTACGTATTTCCCCGGGACGGAAAAAGCTAAAGTTCCCGTAGTATCTGGAGGAATGTCCCCTACTATCATAAAATCTTTGCTCGTTAAAACATCTTCATCTTTTATTACGTAATCACCGATCTGTAACATTTTGGGCTCAAAATTCCATCGTTTTTGAGTTTTATAACGCATAGCAAAGAGAGCCCTTCCCTTCAAATCTTTACTGCTAAAATGGCTAGCATGCCATTTTAGCCACTCAGGAGCCTGGGGATCAGAGACCAGAGCCTTAGAGAGGGTTCCATCAATATATACGAGGGCAACTTGCGCCCTGGCCCCTATGACCATATCTCCCAAAACTTCACCTTCAATCCAGAAGGAAACGGTTCGCTCATCCATGAGCTGCTGCAACTCTTTTGCTTCTGCAATACAAGAGCAAGAAGAAATTAAAGTGAATCCACATATCACGAGTAAAAACAACTTTAATGATCTATTTTTTGTCATCCATGTTCTCTCCTCTGAAGGAACGTTTTTTAGAGAAAGCCCCCATAAGCCATCCCCATTCTTTAAAACTAAAGAACCATGTACAGCCTCCATATACCACTGCTCCAATAATGAAAACTGCTAAAATCCAGATACCTTTCATGGGAAGAGAAGCTCCAACTGGGTAGAGTAAAAATTTCCGGTATTGCCAAACAGCACCAGACATAATAGCTAAAATTCCTACTATTCGGCCGCTCCATTGTACGGTAAAGATATGAAGAGGTTTTTCCATAACTTTCGAAAGTAAATATCCACCTACAATAGCTGAGACCGTAAACCCGAGAGAAGTAGCAAGAGCAAGCCCTGAAAACCCCATGGGTTTGATTAGGAGAAGACAGAATATAATATTGAATACCACGCTGGAAGCTGTGACCATTAAAGCTGCCCGAGGGCTGCTCTGAGCATAAAGTCCCCGCAAAAAAATGGTAGTACAAGCCATGCCGGGTAACCCCCAAGCGTACATTGCAAGAGCCTTACCAGTGGCATGCCAGGCCCAACTATCAAAAGCACCTCGATAAAAAAGAAAATTAACAACTTCGTCGGAGACAAGAATCAGTCCCACTGTTACCGGAAGTACTATAAAAAGAGCAAAACGAACGGAGTCCTGAACAGTCTCTTTAAACTCGTGGTTATCACCAGTTGCACATCGTGAAAGTTCTGGCAAAACAGCTTGGGAGATTGCTATGACGAAAAGTCCTAACGGGAGTTGTATTACTCTATTGGCGTAGTTCAATACTGAGATGGCTCCGTCCTGTAAAAAAGACCCTAACATCCGACTCACTACCGGATTGACCTGGTTAAGGGAAAGTCCTAATGCGTAAGGGAAAAAGAGTGTCATCATTTTTCTCAGATCTTTATCATGACGATCAGGCTTCGCTGGTACAAGAGGAACACCTTTCCAGGCACTCCAAAACCATTGAAGCCCCCATTGACAAACACCTCCAGCCAAAACAGCAACAACAAGGGTCCATATCCCACAACGAGAAACCAACAGAAACAGAACCAATAAATAAACAACGTTACTAAGAGCTGGCGCTATGGCCGGGACAAAATAAGAATCGAGACTGTTTAGCACTCCCATGGCCAAAGCCGCTAAAGAAACAAGTAATAGGAACGGAAACAGCCAACGCGTCATTGAGACAGCGAGAGATGCTTTGACAGCATCGAAGCCAGGGGCCATAATTTTCACAAGAAGGGGGGAAAAGAATATCCCCACTAAGACCACTGAAAATCCGGCAATGAGGAGAATAGAAAAAGCTTGTTTCGCCAGATATGCTGCCCTCTCTTTGCCTTTTTGAGCCAAGCTTTGAGAAAAAACAGGAACAAATGCCGCCGACAAAGCTCCTTCAGCCAACATTTGTCGGGATAAATTTGCTAAAGTATAAGCAATATAAAAAGCATCGAGTTCGCTCGATGCACCAAAAAGAGCTGCCGTAACAATTTCACGAGCCAACCCTAAAATTCGGCTGGCAAAAGTTCCCACCATCATAACTAATGCGTGGCGAACCATTCTGGAAACACGAGAGGACATGAACGACGCCTCCTGAACAACAAGGAAATGAGGTACTTTATATGAGCTTTATTATTCTTTGGGGTACAGGAAATCCCCTCTTTGGTGACGATGGAGTTGGTCCGTTTGTCGCCCAATATTTACAGAAAAAAGAGATGGAACATCCCATCTGCGCTATTAATTGCGAAACAACTCCGGAAAATTATATTGGCGACTTGCAACGACAACACCCAGACCTGCTGCTTATAGTAGACGCAGCCGATATGGGGCTTCCTCCGGGATCCACACGTCAGATACCCTTTGAAGAAATACAAAATGCCACATTTAGCACTCACGGACTCCCCTTAGATCTGTTGTTAAAAGAAAAGGCTCAAGAAATACCTATTATTTTTATCGGAATACAACCATATTCGCAAGAATTGGGTGATTCCCTTTCTCTGCCAGTTCAAAATGCAGCATTAGAACTTATATCTTTGCTACTCTCTGGCAAATGGAAAAATATCCCTCTTCTTTACCAAGAGAAGCGATCGCCTAAATAGAATTTGCGAGCGACTTCGCTCTGAGCTACTTCATCAGGTGGGCCCTCAATAATAATTTCGCCCTGGTGAATTAAGTATGTACGATCAGTAATCGCCAAAGTATCGCGCACATTATGGTCTGTAAGCAATATACCGTACCCTTTCGCTCTCAGGCTTAGTATGATTTGCTGGATATCGTAGACTGCTATGGGGTCAATACCACTAAAGGGCTCATCTAGCAGAACAAAATCCGGCATGATAGAAAGGCACCGTGCGATTTCTACCCTCCGTCGCTCTCCTCCGCTGAGAGCATAACCTGGAACATCTGCCAGATCGGTAAGCCCCAGTTCGTCAAGAATGTGCTCCACCATTTTCTCTATCTCTTTTTTAGGCCGACCAAGTTCCTGTAAAACAAGTTCTATATTCTCTTGCACTGAAAGATTTCTAAAAACTGATGCCTCTTGAGGAAGATAGCCTACTCCTATTCTTGCTCGGCGATACATCGGAAGAGAAGTGATGTCTTTTTCATCAATCATAACCCGTCCAGAATCTGGCTTTATAAGACCTACAATCATATAGAATGTCGTAGTTTTACCAGCCCCATTAGGACCAAGAAGCCCCACAATCTCTCCCATATGCACATCAATATCGACAGAAGAGACCACAGTTCTTCCCTTGTATGCTTTGCAGACCTCTCGAGCTTTAAGAGTCTTTGCGCTCATTTGCATCGTTCCCTTTCTTTTCATGAAGCTGAAAAGTAACCTGCGGTTGCCCTGAGGCCTCCATTTTACCTGTTCCTGGCGAGTACAAGATCTCTTCTGCCCGTAAAGTGCGATCCAACTGCAGAGCTACTGCGTTCCCACGTACTCGCAACAAGTCCTGAGCTTTTGAATAGGTAGCCGTGGAACCGGTGATACGGGTTTTTTGCCCATCTGTGCCGGTAAAAATTATCACCACATTTCCTGAAGCGTTTATATCTGTGGTCTGTCCTTCTTTTATGGTACCCTTCACCGATTCAGCTGAAACAAAAATTTTCTGCTGGCTATCCTCAAATTTCCGCACTTTCTTTGAAGAGAAAGCTATTTTACTCATATTAAGCTCATCAGCGTCAATGGAACGAGTGCCGAAGTATCCGGAAACCTTTTCTCGAAGAATATATTCACCATCCTGAGACAAATCACCATCTAAAGAATTACAGGAAAGATCAACTGGCTCCTGCTCCCACTTCCCGCCAATATGAACTCCCCCACTGAGGGTTATTTTTCGACTCTTGAGATTTCCATCTCCTCGCGGAGCTGTAATAAATAACTCCACTCGCTCTATTCGAACATTTTTTTCCGCTACAAAAGCCCCCGTTTTGGAATCATAAGACATATTTTCCGCTGTTATCCGGGCTTCTTCTCCCCAAAGAACCCCCGACCAAATTAAAAGGAAACAAAAGGGGACGAATAACCTTAGCTGTCTTAAGCATTTATGCATCCCACTCACACCATTCTAAGAAAAAAATTAGACATTCAAATGCCGCCGTTATTCTACCTTTTCACGCTCTCGCATGGCAAGCCCGGAGACATAATCTAAACTTATCTACTCACAGCCCCCAAGTTCTTGTTTCAACGCTTCGAAAGCCTCTTCTACCTTCGCTGCAGCTACAACACACGTTACGCTAGAAGGAAGAGCTAAAATCATATCAATATTTACTCCTTGATGGGCTAGAGCGCTAAAAACCCTAGCAGGGAAATCCCTCTTATCAGAGGGCAACGAAGAAACAGATATCTTTGCTATCTCTGTATCGAAGATAACCCCTTGAGCATCAATCTCCATAGAAACAGCCCGACAAACACGGATAGCTCCCTCAAGCCCGCTTTTTCTCACTAAAAAAGCTACATCATTCACTTGTCCTCTCATAACGCTCTGAACAATCATCTCTACATCGATTTCCACTTCAGCAAGGGCTGCAAAGAGGGAGGCTGCTATGCCTGGAATATCTGGCACTCCAAGGAGGGCTACTTTCGCCACATCCAGATCAAGAAAAATGAGACTTGAGGTCTTTTCTCTGTTTATATTTTGCATTATGAGAACCTCCCGACTGTTATTATTTTATAAGAGACAAAATCCTTCACTCTCTTCCGACAAAACAAAAAAACGAAAACGGATTCTATGCCTCGAAAAAATAGAACACACGAGTTGGGGCATCTTCTCCGATAGTCCCCTTCGGATCAGACGCACAAACTCGAAAAAGGTGTCTCATAGGCCCAATATGCCTCCAAGAGCTTCTAGGGTTCCATCGACTACACTTAGATCGGGAATCCCCTGGAGAGGTGCATCTGGATCTTTTAAGCCATTCCCTGTAAGGACCACCACAATTTGAATGCCCTCCGGAAGCTTGCCTAATTTTTTAAGTTTGCAGAGTAGCGCCACAGGAGCACAAGATGCGGGCTCGGCAAAAAGGCCTTCATGAGAAGCCAATTCTTTCTGTGCTGAAAGAATTTCATCGTCAGAAACAGAAAAAAACTGCCCTCGACTTATTTCTACTGCATGCAAAGCTTTCTCCCTATTCACGGGGTTTCCTATGCGTATAGCAGCAGCTATAGTGTCTGGGTTCTCTATCGTATGTCCCAAGACAAGAGGAGCTGCCCCCTCTGCTTGTACCCCTATAAGGCGAGGTATTTTATGAATTTTACCTATTTCTCGATAATACTCCAAGGCTGCTCCGTAGGCGCTAATATTGCCCGCATTGCCTACTGGAAGAACAATCCAATCAGGCATATCTGTCAATTCATCGCAAATCTCCCATGCAGCAGTTCTCTGTCCCAAAAGGCGGAAAGGATTCAAAGAGTTAACAAGCGTAAGTTTTTTCGCTAAAGCTCCTTGATGAGCTAGTTCCAAGGCTTCATCAAAATTTCCTCGAATCGCTACAACTTTGGCTCCATGTATAAGAGCTTGTGTCAGCTTACCAAGAGCCACCTTCCCTGCCGGGAGCAACACGAAGCAAGGCAGCCCTACCAGTGCCGCATAAGCAGCTGCAGAAGCAGAGGTATTACCTGTAGAGGCGCAAATAAAGGCTCTACTCCCCTCCTCTAATGCTTTAGCAGCGGCCATAACCATTCCGCGATCTTTAAAAGACCCCGTTGGATTCAGACCCTCAAATTTTGCCCAAAGAACCACTGATAGTTCTCGGCTGAGATGGCGTAGAGGGAAAAGAGGCGTTTCCCCCTCAAAAAGCGATATACGAGGAGTGGCCTCCGTCAATGGAAGATGCTGTTCATATCGACAAAGGATCCCTAATCTTGGCATCTACTATCTCCCCCTCCTCTCGGCGTTATATTATACATAAAAGCCCACACCACTCCAGCCCCGGAGCGGATGTGGGCTTCACTCGCGATTCCGCTCTACCCTGCGGCGAAGCTAGTCGGAATAGTCTTTATTATCCTTTTTGCTAAGATCTGGCGCTGTTTCTTTATTATAATTGGCCCGAGCTCCCAAAATAGCTTGTTCAGGAGCCCCGTTATAATCCTGCCGTCGAGAAATTACTTCCAGCACTTTTTCCGCTGAGTTTTCTGCATTAAAGGCTTTTATAAAACGCGTAGCCCACTCTTCAGTTTCATCTATGATACGCCCGATGATCTCAGGAGATTCATTCATAATATACTTGCCCATAGGAAGGTTGGATTTTTTATAATTTCCATCTTTACGGCTGTAGCCCTGAGCATCGCACCATTCCACAATTTTCTTCCATGTCTCTTCAGAAACACCTCGGTGAGATTCTTTTACATAAGAACCTTTTTCTGTTATAGCATTTCCTGTATCTGGATCCATCTTGATTCCAAATACTATATTTTGGAAAAGAGTAGCTACATTCCCTTTGTTAATCCCATACTTGGCAAATTTGGCAACTTTTTCTATAGGAGTTCCAGAGATACCATGTTGTGCGATGGAAACACCATAAGGGCGGATTGCCTGAGCTATTTCCAACGTTCGATCAAGGTCGATACCCTCTTGTTGTCCTGTATCGTAAGTCCCATGAAGACTTCCATTGGATATAGCAAGCAAATCAGGGAAAATTCCCCAAGCATTGAGGCCACCGATAAAGAATTTTGCTTCTTCTACTGTTGTCAATTCCCCTGGCCCTTTTATCTCGCCAACTTCCACTTCTAAGCCAAGATAGGCAGGAATATGCATAGCTACATCTCGAGTATTGCACAAATTTTCCCAATCTGGCAGATGAGATGCATCTATAGCAACAGAGGTCCATCCCTTTTGAATAACCGAAGGGATGTGACTCACTGCCTTAAAAAGATCCGCTTCGGATTTAATAGCATAATGATCGACGTGAAGGCCAAAAATTACACCATGCCCCAACTCGGAAGATGTTTTCACTGCATATTCTGGAAGGTTATCAAAATTGCCAGCACAATATGTCGATTCTGACTTTGCAATCTCGATAAAAACAGCAGCATTCAATTTTTTAGCAGCTCTGAAAACTCCTTTTACCGTCAAGGGGTTTCGTGCATTAGCAGCAAGAATAATAGCATTCGCTTCTCTAAAAGCTCGAACAATATCACGACCACTGACTAATCCAACTTCTTCATTTCCCCACAAAGCCTGAACATTCAGAGGGCGTTTTTTCAGCATCTCCTTATATGAGGCGCTGTTCGTTCTCATCCGTTGTCACGCTCCTTGTACAATTTTCATTAATTTTCTATCTCAAAGGTAGACTCCCATAGGATGATATACGATACACTATACCACAAGGTTTTCAACTAAAAAAAAGAGAGGACATCTTATAAAATTAAGATGTCCTCTCTACTTATGAAAAGCCCCTAACGAAGGCCATTCCACATAATTAGAACAATAGCTATAGGAGCAAAAAAACGCAGTATCAAAAGCCACGGTGACATAAAGGCAAAGTTGAGTCTGCCTTTATTGGAAACATTATCTTTGATTCTATCTGTTACAACCCATCCTACAAAAAGGGAGATCAAAAGACCGCCTGTAGTTAAAAGAATGTTATTGCAGATCCAATCCATGGCATCGAGAAAACTCTTACCAAAAAGATTAATGGGATAGGCACCCTGGGAGAGAGCTGATGGAATTCCAAGAAGGAAGATAGCCGTTCCCATAAGAAAGGAACTCTTTCCTCTGCTCCAGCCCAATTCATCTTTACAGTAAGAAACGACCACCTCAAAAAGAGATACCGACGAGGTAAGTGCAGCTATAAAAAGAAGTGCAAAAAAGAGCCCCGACCAAACCATACCACCCCACATCTTCGAAAAGACTGCGGGCAAAGTTATAAAAGTAAGGCCTGCACCTGCTCCCGCATCAATACCAAAAGAGAAAACAGTAGGGAAAATGATTAATCCTGCAAGAAAAGCAACAAGGGTATCAAGAAGAGTAACTATGGCAACTGATTTTGGAATATTTTCATTCTTGCCAATGTAACTGCCAAAAGTAATGAGGACCCCCATGCCGAGAGAAAGGGAATAAAAAGCCTGTCCCAAAGCATCAATAATCGTGCCCCCAGTAACTTTGGAAAAGTCGGGTTTAAGATAAAAAGCAACACCTTTCGATGCTCCGGGAAGCGTCAAAGCCCTGGCAACAAGAATGAGTATGATGACAAAAAGTCCTGGCATGAGGATTTTGCTGGCCCGCTCAATACCTTGTCCAATGCCTTTATACACTACAAGAACAACCATAAGCATAAAAGCAAAAAAAGCAAAAAGAACTTGAGTGGGATTGGCAATAAAGCCTAGAAAAGCATTCTGAGCAGCCGACGTATCATGAAGAGACATGAGGCCTGTGAACGACTTGAAAATATAAGCGAAAGTCCATCCCCCTATAACTGCATAGTACGAGAGGATAATAAAAGCCACAACTAGTCCCATCCAACCAACGATAGGCCAGGCCCCTCCCTTTAGCTCCTTGAAAGCTCCCACTGCATTTTTTTTCGCCGCACGCCCGATGACAAACTCTGCCAGCATTATTGACGCTCCAATAGTGAATGCCAAAATAACGTATATCACTAGAAAAGCTGCTCCTCCATTTTTCCCTGTAATGTAGGGGAAACGCCAAATATTACCAAGACCAATTGCTGATCCTGCTGATGCGAGGAGAAAACCAACTTGGCTTCCCCATTGTTCCCTTTCCGTTTCTTCCTGTTTCACAAAAACCCCTCCTATCAATATTTGAATATTCAAAAAAAGAAAGACGCGCAGTGATAAGCCTCATTTATATCTTTAAATATTTAGCTTTTTAAAAATTTAATATGATTATGATAACCGGATAAAAAAAGGGGTCGGGCCCTAAAAAGGGTCCGACCCCGAAAAGTCTGCCGGCTAAAAAATCAAATGCCAGTAGGCGCTCCGGAAGAGGACCCGCAGCTAATAATAACTAGGAGTATAATTATTATGTTAATTAAAATATTCCAATTGATATTCACTGCGTTCCCCTCCTTGCTATTAGTGTATTTTGTATCCTTGAAAGTAGCGCTATCTTATATATTATTTTCAGACTTGTCAAATTCTATTTCATTAAATATTTCAAAGCTCTTTCCTGAAGAGGTATTCTTAAAAAATTCAAATCGATCTTCTCGTTACTCTAAAAAGAAAAGGGTTGCAGTTTCATAAAGACCATGATAATATACCCTTCGCTGTGATGGACACAGATATTGGATATATATGATTGGGGAATGGTGCAACGGCAGCACGCCTGACTCTGGATCAGGTAATCCTGGTTCGAATCCAGGTTCCCCAGCCAGTAAAAAAGGCCCCATCGACTAGAGGTCAAGGTCGTCACCCTCTCAAGGTGGAGACACGGGTTCGAATCCCGTTGGGGCTACCATTATAAACGTGTTGCTTAGCGAGAAGATTCGATAAGAGGGCACGGGAAAACTAAAGGGGAAGCTTTTGCTTCCCCTTTTTATTTAAAACTAATTTTCTACCCTTCGCTTCCCTCTTTTAGTCTCTCTTCCCAAGTGATAAACGAGTGATAATAGAGTTGATCTCCATCGTCAATTCCTCGAGTTATCTCTGTAATGTGAGTATGGGTAGCCTCTATTTGCTCAAGTACATACTGAACCGCTGCTTCCGGCATGCTATGTTCCCCACACGTATATATATCGAGAGCCATATACTGCGCTTCAGGCCAAGTATGAACAGAAAGATGCGATTCGCTGATCACTACTACGCCACTTACCCCATTAGGAGGAAATCTGTGAAAGGATACGGACCAAACCTGAGTATGCGCTCTCTTCGCCGCTTCTACAAGTATCTCCTGAAGTTTCTCTACCTGTCCGATAACATCACCACACCCAGAAGCTTCAACAATAAAGTGATATCCTTTTGGTGACATGTACCCTCCTCCTCTTTACGCCTAACAACCATACCTTAGGTTCAAGTGGGATAAGTATATTACAAAAAGAGCAAAAAACACATAAGAAAATAAAAACAATAAAAACCCTTCTTATAAATTTTCTTGATTTAGATATAAGAATAAGGAGATAAAAAAACGGCCTATCTCCTTAAAGATAGACCGCTATATAATCTGGTGGAGCTAAGGGGATTCGAACCCCTGACCTCTTGAATGCCATTCAAGCGCTCTCCCAGCTGAGCTATAGCCCCACATCGCAGAACGTGAGTATTATAAGTAGCTCTAGAGCTTCTGTCAACCTCTAAAACAGTTATTCCCCTCCCGGAGCAAAAATATTCATCTCCTGGTATCCTTTCGGAACTTCGAAAAGGTGATCAGGTATTGTATGTTCTTTTATATCTGAAAGTATCATCTCTGATGTACCAGAAGGGCCTGTCTGAATATGCTTTATAGAGGCTTGAAGTTTTTCAGAAAACCACACTATCATAACACCCATATCAGGATCACGGTATGTGTAGCGATATTTGTTACAGTCATATCCATTCACTTTTTCCTTGCCAAGATTCTCCATGACAGCTTTTCCTTGTAAAGTTTCTTCAGCGCTCTTTTGGTCCATAGCTACGTTCCATCCATCCAAAGGTATTTTCAGATACGCTTCTTCTTCCGGCAAAATCACGAGAACATTCCCTTGAAGACCTTCAGAAATAACAATTCGTGCTACCCCGTCCTCCTCTACTTCCTGACGAAATTTTTGGCCCTTTACATAAATACGTCCTGATTCCGTTTCTTCTCCCTCGATATTTATAGTAAAATTCGCCTCAAACTCCACACTCGCTCCAGCAAAACTCCATGACGATAGGCCACATAAAACAAAGATGCCAGTTAATGCAATCAAAATAATTCTATTCCTCACCACATCGCCTCCTTTTTGAAGAATTAGGTAATTCCATATTATTCTACAGTATCGAACATTCATCTACACCTTAAAAATATTAAGGGAAAGCTATCACGTGAAAAAAGGACTAGATACCCTTTCAACTTCCCTCCCTGAGTCTGATTGATTCCCCTAAGAGGCAATGAGAAAATACTTATAGCAACATACATAAAGTAATTTCGCCATGAGCTGAATAATTACATTAAATGTCGCAGCTAGTAATAATACCCAAACACACACATAAAAGGAGTCTTGATAATTGTGAGAAGAAAAACGACATCACTATTGCTAATTGGTCTTCTATTCCTCATATCTTGCGTAAACCTACAACCTGCTTCAGCTGTTAGTCGTGGAGAAATGGCTGAGGTCATAATTAAAACATTAGATCTCCCTCGATGGACAGGACAAGATCGTTTTTCCGATGTGCCCACAGATCATCCATTTTTTTCTGCAATAGAAACAGCTCGAGCTTATGGGATTATTTTCCCCGGAGAAAAATTTCACCCGGATTTGGAGGCCACACGAATAGAAGCTCTCCATTTTGCTTTCAAAGCCATGGGATGGTCTCACGAAGCAGAAATCGCTCAGTTTTTGGCTCCTCAAGAAAACGAAGATATCCCTCCTTTTATGTTGCCTTCATTATCTCTAGGGGCTCTTTGTTCTCCTCTGGCTCCACAACCCTTCATCAACTTTCCCCGACAAAACCTTGAGAGAGAAGACCTTGCTGAGTTAGCCAACTGGCTTTATTCATGCCGCCGCTCTATGATCTGGGATCAAACTTTTTATGGAGAACACACGAGTCTTCGAATACATAGAGAAAAGGTCGGAACACCACCTATTTCCTGGGCTATTTTTATAACAGAAACACCAGATGCAACTGCTGCACAAAAAATAGAAGCAGAGTTATCTCAAAAAGGGCTCTCTGCTTTTATTATTAATTCTGAAACTACCTACACTGTTTACACAGGACCATACTCTAATTTTGTTAAAGCATGGGAAATATTCGAAACCTTACCTACGGAGTTGGGCGCTAAAATCGTTCCTCACAGTCAACAAAAAAGCGAGGCCCTTTTTTGGGCAGCTCTTCAAACAGAGGGTATCCAGAAAACATCAACCATCATAACAGCTCCATCTTTAGGACAACCACTTTTGCCTCTTAAACACATGACCGACAAAACAAGAGCTGAAGCTGCTATTAATGGTGGCTTTTTCTCTTCGAGAAAACCAATAGGAACCCTCATTGTTCGTGGCATTCCTCTTTCTCCCTCGTATGCACAGCGTTCTGCTATGGGATGGACCGAAGAAGGGGCTACTTTCTGGGGGAATGGAGAATTCCGTGCCCTATTAAGAGACGAATATCGTATAGCCCCTATAACCGATCTTAATTCTGTTCCTCCAGAGAATGGTTTAGGGCTGTTTTCTTCCATAGCAGGACAGTTCTTTAAACCTCTTCCTCTAGATTCAGTTCTTTATCTCTTCGGAAATGACAGTATTTCGGAAGCTGGATCTCTCATTCGTTCTCAGCGAGCTGTTCCAGATAACAGCCTTCTTCTCGCCGCTCGCGGAATAGGCATAGATATGATTAAATCTTTCATCTCTGAAAGAAAAACTATTTCTATGGAAATAGAGTGGCGAGACCCCTCTATGGATGGATCATATTATGCCCTGCAAGGTGGACCAATGCTTCTCAAAGATGGGCAACTTCAGACACGCAATGAAGGGTTCTCTCAAAAGCTGAGAGAAGAGAAACATCCACGCACTATAGTAGGAACTGACGGACAAAAGGTATGGTGGATAGTAATAGATGGTCGTAACCCATGGCACAGTGGAGGAGCAACGCTTCTAGAAGCAGCTCGCCTCGCTAACGACCTCGGCCTATCCACCGTTTTGAACCTTGACGGAGGAGGGTCTTCCGAACTTGTTTGGAAAGGACAAATTATTAATGCCATTCCTGGGGGAAGAGAGAGACCTCTCCCTTATGGAATCTTTTTCGCACCCAGCACTACTGGCGGGGAGGGATCTCCCGTTTCGTAAAGGAAGGTGTGCTTCCTGAAGTTTGAAGCCTCACACCAGTTTGCGGAATTGCCAAAGGGATACCAGCGTTATCGAAGGCTTCCTTTACTCTAAGACGGTACTCTCTTGACATAGCCCATTGGTCGCCTGGAGTGGTATCAAAAAGCGTTCTCAAAAGAGTAGAGCTGTCAAGAAAATCTAAGATCCCTTGAACTGAAGGTTCGCCAATAAAAAGCGTCGGATTTTCTGCTTTTAAATCAAATGCTACCTTTTCCATAATAGCCATGGCTTTTCGCGTATCTGCATCAAAGGGAATTCTGATTTTAATAGCTGCTCGGGACCAATTTTTTGTGTAATTTGTAACTCCATCAATGCTCCCGTTTGGCATAATAATAAGATTCCCATCTACATCTCTCAAATGGGTGGTGCGAAGGGTTAGTTTCTCAACCGTTCCACTACCCATATTTGTTTGGATCCAATCTCCAACCCCATAATGGTCTTCTATTACCACAAAGATTCCATTTATAAAGTCACGAATAATATTTTGGGCAGCCATAGAAACTCCCAGGCCCGCTAGCCCGACACCTGTTAAAATCGGGGTGATATTAAACCCTAAACTACCTATTATGCTTAGAACAAAAATAGCGCCTATCACCCATTTCACTATATTGAGCGTAATTCCCCTTAATGTTTCAATTCTCTGAAGAGCTACCGGCCGATTACCATTTTTCCCGTTCTTCTCAACTGATCTGTACACTAAAGAAAAACCCCTGGAAATAGCCAATAAAGCAACTTTGTTTACAATAAACCACGTTATAATAATACCTATAATTACCATTATTTGATGGGCAAAAGGGAATGCTGCCTTAATCTGTCCCATATAGCCCCTCCTCAGTTTTTGATTTGTATAGAAAGATCTGGACGAGCTTTTTTCACCGTTGTCAGAAAATCTTCCCATAAAACAACAGGGAAAGTAACTTGCCATCCTTTTCCTGTTTCCTTCATAAAAAAAGCACTAAAAATCTTTTTTCTTTGAATAGTATCAATAGCTATTATTGTGTTCCACGGAAGGAGCTCTTCCTTTTTTTTCCCCCAGCTAGAGAACTCTCGTACTACCCCCTGATCTGACAAAAAAAATCTTACATTTATTCCGCCCATATAAAGACAAATAACCCCTACGCACACATATGGAAGCAACAACTTTAGGTCTGTTATGGAACGAGCAAAAATTTTTCCCATACCTATAGATACAAGCAAAAAACCCACTATCAAAGAAGCTATTCTTGCCCACATCGGATAAGAAAACGAAGAAACTGTCAGCCGATCACCCATGGTTATAGACGCTCCTCTCTTTAGGGGATCCGAATTCGTTTCAACTCGTCTACATTATTCATAATTTCAGTATTTTTACTAAGCTCCTTTATTTCTTTTTCTAAATAAACGTCTTCTAGATCTTTTTGAACTTTTTCAGCAACCTCTTCGTAGGGAGCAAGTTTCCCTCCCTTTTTTTCTATGAGCTGAAGGATATGGTAACCATAATCAGTTTTTATTGGACCACGGAGTTCTCCTGGTTTCATTGAAACGGCATCTTTAAAGGGGTCTGGGAGTTCCTTTTTAGACATCCATCCCATATCCCCTCCTTCTTTTGAAGTAGAAAAATCCAGACTCGTTTCAGCTGCGGCTTTTTCAAAAGGCCTGCCCGTTAATATCTGTAAGAGTATAAAACGAGCTTCCGAAGCAGTACCTACTAAAATCTGGCGAAAATGATACGCTTCTTCTGCAGTATAAAGATCAGGGTGGGTTTTATAAAAAGTCTTTAAGGCAGATTCGCTCAAATCCCAATGTTTTGAGGCATCAGAAACATAAGCTTCTGCTAAAATACTTAATCGAGCCCACTTTAAACGTGCCGCTACATCTGAATTATAATAAAGTCCTTTACGTTGGGCTCTATCTGCCAGGACAAGCATATCTGTAATCTGACGTAACAGCTCC
Source organism: Aminobacterium mobile DSM 12262 (assembly GCF_000526395.1). NCBI lineage: Bacteria > Thermotogati > Synergistota > Synergistia > Synergistales > Aminobacteriaceae > Aminobacterium > Aminobacterium mobile. The sequence goes on from NZ_JAFZ01000002.1 coordinate 243,240, forward strand.
CGCTGGTCTCTGTCGCTCATTTGTTGAATTACAAGAGCCGCTAAAGCTTCATCATCATTAGTATGTTGACGTACCAACGATAAAAGTTCATCAATGTTGATAGTCTCACTTTCTACTTTAACAATTGGGGTACCATTTCCTGCCCAAGCTTCCCCCATAAACATTATCAGAAACAAACATAGGAGTAGATTCGTTCCTATGATTTTTCGTCTCATGATTCACGCCTCCTTCAGCGCCTTATGTTCGTCGTGTGATTTCCATCTGGGGCAGATGGATAAGGAATTGGAACGTAGTGAACAGAAGGACGTCCCATCCCAGATTGTGGGTATAATTTCATAATATTGCAAATCTGAGAAGAAAGGTCTGTATTGACAGGCAACCCTAAAGATTGAGCTTCTTCCGCTGTGATAGGATAATCATGAGTCCAGCGCCCCTCAGTCAAAATTTTAGCCAGCTCCTCAGCTTTTTCTTTTTCCATCTTGTCATCTAACAAATGAACGACAAAAGATCGCGTCTGTTTCACCGCTTTACGACTTACATCCGCTAAGATAAGTGTAGAGTCATCTATTTCTGCTACTGGTTTTTCTTCTACGGCTTTCAAGATAGATGCTGCTGGATATTGCCCTATTTGTGGATCTACCGGTCCAAGTACCGCGTGCTTGTCCATTAATATTTCGTCTGCAGCCAAAGCTATCAGAGTTCCTCCGGACATAGCATAATGTGGTACTACTACTGTAACTTTCGCCGGATGCTTCTTTAGGGCATATGCTATTTGTTCTGCAGCAAGGAGAAGTCCGCCTGGTGTATGAATAATAAGGTCAATAGGAGTCCCTTCAGATGTAAGGCGGATAGCTCTCAAAACCTCTTCAGAATCCTCTATATTCAGGAAATTACGGGAAAACATCCCTAAAAATCCCATGCTTTCCTGGCGATGAATTAAAGTGATAATTCTCGTTTTCCGACGTTTCTCACAAGAGCGAAGTGCTGCTATCCTTCGCCATTGTAAAAGTTGTTGTTTTAACTGAGGATAAATAAAAAAGAACAGAAAAAATAAAAGCCAGAAATTGGAAGTATTCATAAGGCATCTCCTCCTTCCCCAATGGGAGAACGATGTCTTTTTATTGTACAAGGGACAACTCTACCTGTCAGCTTAAAAAATCATAAATATTTTATTTATGAGTGCATATTTTATAAAAAAAGCGGCAGCATTATACTGCCGCTTTTTTATGCTTCCTATTCGACATCTTTTTAAAAGTCGTCTCCCCTTTCTCCGCATCAATGGAGATACGACTTCCACGAGTCATTTTGCCCTCCAGAAGCAAATCTGCCAGTTTATCTTCTATTAATTGTTGGATAGTACGACGCAAAGGCCGGGCTCCAAATTTCGGATTATATCCTTTCTCAAGGATAAGAAGTTTTACTCCTTCGCTCACTAAAATATCTATACCCTGGAGAAGCAAGCGTGCCCTTACATCCTGCAACATAATATCGACAATAGAGAGCATCTCCTTTTTATTCAAAGGCCTGAACACGACCATCTCATCAATTCGGTTGATAAATTCCGGTCTGAACATCTTATTTGCTGAGTCCAAGATATCTCCTCGCGTCTTTTTCCAGTTGAAAAAGCCATCTGTTTCGCCAGTGATGGAAAAACCGAGAGACGTTCCTCTAGCTGCATCTTTAGCTCCAACATTACTTGTCATAATAATTACGGCATTGCGAAAATCTACGGTATGTCCTTGACCGTCAGAAAGCCGCCCATCTTCCAAGATTTGCAACAAAATATTAAAAACATCCTGGTGAGCCTTCTCTATTTCATCGAATAAAACGACAGAATAAGGGCGGCGGCGAATAGCTTCGGTGAGTTTACCTCCCTCTTCATACCCAACATAGCCGGGAGGAGCGCCTATCAATTTCGCTACCTCATGTCGTTCCATAAACTCACTCATATCGAGACGAATCATGGCTTCTTCGCTACCAAAAAGAAACTGGGCCAAACATCGTGCCAGCTCTGTTTTTCCTACCCCTGTAGGACCGAGGAACAAAAAACTCCCTATTGGTCGCTTCGGATCTTTCATACCACTCCTCGCCCGACGAATAGCACGGGCCACAGCACTAACAGCTTCTTCTTGCCCAATTAAACGGTGATGTATCTCTTCTTCCATACGAAGGAGCCGTTGTGACTCTTCTTCCGTGAGCTGTGTCACAGGGATACTTGTCCATTCACTTACTATGATGGCTATATCCGCATCTGTAACTAAAGGTTGCTCCTGATGACGTCTAGATTGCCATTCTCTCTTTTTCTGTTCTAATTCCTCAGAGAGTTGCCGCTCAGCATCTCGAAGATTTGCAGCTTTCTCGAATTCCTGTGACGTAACTGCCGCTTCTTTCTCTTTTCGAGCCTCTTCTAAACAACGTTCTACTTCTTTAATGTCTACTGGCGGTTCCATAATTTTTAAACGGGCACGAGCTGCCGCTTCATCTATAAGATCTATCGCTTTATCTGGAAGGAACCTTTCCGTAATATACCGAGCAGAAAGGCGAGCAGCTGCGACAAGGGCTTCGTCAGCAATTTTAACTCGGTGATGAGACTCATATCGATCACGAAGCCCTTCTAGAATCCGTATAGAGTCTTCTACTGTTGGTTCCTCTACCGAAACAGGCTGAAAACGCCGCTCCAGAGCCGCATCTTTTTCTATATGTTTTCGATATTCATCAAGAGTTGTAGCTCCAATAACCTGAAATTCACCCCGGGCCAGACTCGGCTTAAGTATATTCGCAGCATCTACGGCTCCCTCTGCTCCGCCAGCGCCAACAATAGAGTGGATTTCATCTATGAAGATAATTACATCTCCCGCTTCTCTCAACTCTTTAATGAGCTTTCGCATGCGCTCCTCGAATTCTCCTCGGTATTTCGTTCCAGCAACAAGATTACCAATATTAAGCTGAACAACCTTCTTCCCTCGAAGAATTTCGGCAATATCACCATCTTGTATCTTCTGTGCTAATCCTTCAACAATCGCAGTCTTGCCTACACCCGGGTCTCCTATAAGAACCGGATTATTTTTCGTCCTTCTAGCAAGAATCTGAATAACTCGCTGAATTTCTTTGTCCCTTCCAATTACAGGGTCCAGTTCTCCTTTTCTCCCTTTTTCTGTAAGATCAATACCAAGCTGATCGAGAGTTGGCGTCTTGGTCTGCCCGCCTCGTTGGTTATCACCAAGAACATCTGACTGCACCATTCCCTCAGCTTCGCTGTTAGAGATATAATGACTCATCTCTCTCTGTACCACAGTTAAATCTATTCCCATTGAAAAAAGAACTTGAGCTGCTACTCCTTCCCCTTCTGCCAACAAACCAAGCAAAACATGTTCTGTTCCTACATAGTTGACACCCATATTTCTGGCTTCCTTAATAGCAAGGTCAAGAACTCGTTTTGCCCGAGGGCTAAGAGGTAGATCTATAGGCTTTAATATCGGTTGCCCCTTCCCTACCATCTCCTCTATTTGCCGACGTACTTCTTGGAAGTTAACACCAAGGGAAGAGAGAATTTGAGCTGCTACTCCTTCGCCTTCTACTAGGAGACCAAGAAGAATATGCTCTGTGCCAATTACATCGTGACCTAAACGAAGAGCTTCACGATGAGCCAGCTGCACTACTTTTTTCCCTCGTTCCGTAAAAAATTGCCACATGGCCCTCTTTCCTTCCTTTTTCCCTAAAATACTTTCAATCTTCCACTCTCTTTAGATTGCAGCTACGCAAGAGCTAAGCTACGAAGCAGGCGTTTTAAGAGCTCTGCCTGTAATACATTACGTTTATACGGTGAAAGATCGAAATCTGAACTTGCCACTTCATCGACAAAACGCAAAGCAACCTCTATAAGAAGTCGCTCTCGAGAAGAGATTAACTCTCTCTCTTGAAGAGCTGAAAGAAATCGTTTTGCATCTTGCTCTGTAATAGAATCACCAATAATTTCTTTTATATGGTTTACTTTCTCTTCAGGCATGTCATAACAAATTCTCACTATCCGAATATATCCATGGCCACCTCGTTGACTTTCGACGAGATATCCTCTCTCCGGAGTAAAACGACTTCGTAAAACATAGTTGATCTGACTGGGAACACATCCAAAAATTTCTGCTAAATCTTTCCGACGTAAAGAAACAGCTGATTCTTCCTCTTCTTCCTCTAAAAGCCTCATTATATAATCTTCTATTATCTCAGTCAGGCTGGGCATTACACAAACCTCCTACTCAAATTCTTCTATGCTTCTTATTGTAGATATATGGTCAGTATTAGTCAAGATTACAAAGAGGCATCGTCTTTTTTTGACGGAGATATTTCACCAACCCGGCCTTCCTCTCCTCTGCGTATCCTCGCAATGTTATTCCGGTGACGAACTAGCGCAAGAATAGCCATGAAGGAAACGGCTAAAATGTTGGACACGTGGAGGTGAAAAAGCAAAAAAAGAAGAGGGAGGGTAAAAAGAGATAAAATAGAAGCTACTGATACGTACTTGGACCAGCGCATCACTATATACCAAATTCCCCCTGCTATAAGGGCTGCGACAGAGCTCCAAGGCGGAACCATAAAAAAGACAACTCCATATGTTGTCGCTACACCTTTTCCTCCTTTAAAATTCAGCCATAGAGGGAAATTATGACCGCAAATGCTAGCGAAAGCGATAGAAGCCAAAACCACAGGACTCTCAATACCAGCCTTTCTCGCTATGATAAGTATTATTCCCCCTTTTAGCATATCTACAATAGTAACTCCTATTGCCCAAGGTCTTCCCATCAAACGACCTACATTAGTTGCACCAATATTCCCCGAACCAAATGTTCGGATGTCTACGCCTCGAAAGACTTTAGCGCATACATAACCTGTAGGGAAGGAGCCAGTGAGATATGCAGCGAATATCCAAAGCCAGTAAGACATCTCTCTACCTCCTCAACACGAAAGCATCCACCACTACTGCACCCTTTTTATTTACAAAAACAGGGTTGATTTCCAATTGTATAAGTTGACTTTCAGTGCAAGCTATACGAGACAACTTAGTAAGCATCTGGGCCAAAGCTCCTACATCATAGCTCGTTCGTCCCCACGCTCCCCGCAAAAGAGAGTACCCTTTTAACTCTCGTATCATAGCCATTGCATTTACCTCGTCTACTGGGGCGATACGGAGAACGTAATCTCTCACGGCACTTGCATAAACACCGCCAAGCCCCACTGAAAGAACGGGCCCAAACAGGGTATCTAATTTTATAGTAACAACACACTCTATCCCTTCCTGCAACATCTCTTGAACAAGAACTCCCCGAATTTCCGCTTCAGGGTTGGCAAGACGCGCTTTCTCTAACGTCCTACCATAGGCATTACGCAACTCCTCTTCCCCTTCAAGATTCAATGCAATAATTCTGGCCTCGCTCTTATGAACTATATTAGGTGACATGACTTTCAAGGCCACTGGATAGCCTATAATCTCTGCCGCTTCCAAAGCTTCATCAAGAGATTGACATAAATATTCCCGCGTTACGTCTACTCCATGAAAGGCTAGAAGACGTTTAGCATCATACTCCGTCATTTTTTCTGGCAAGGAAAGCAACGCCTCTTCTCCCTTAATAACAGAGCAATCCTCACAGCTAACAGGCATATGCGCATCAAATTGCATAAAAGGAGCACTGAGAGCTGATAATGCCTTGGCACATCGCCGAGTGCTGAGGAAAAAGGGGATTTTTTCTTCCCTCAACATTTCTCGGGACTCTTCTTCAAGCCCTCCCATGGCGCAACAGACTACAGGGTGTTTCTGCAATCTGGCCACTCCTAAAAGAGCTCTCAAAATATTCTTCGTTTCCTGCCCATAACTTTCTGTTAAAACAGCAGCGATCATATCTAGATTGGGAGAATCCATCAACCGCCGAAGTAAATAAGAAATTTCTTCCGTTCCATTAGCCCCTAAAGACGCTATATCGATAGGGTTATTCACATAAACACTAGGAGGCAACTTCTTTCTTAATTCTCGCTGCAAGTCTTCCGGCACAGCTGGTACCTTAAGACCTTCTTCAAAACAACAATCAGAGAGAGCAATACCGGCACCGCGAGAGGAAGAGACTATGGCAGTTTTTCTGCCAGGAGGCGAATCAAAAGAGTTATACATAGCAGCAAAATTTATTATCTCATCAGTATCTCGTATAGAAAAAATGCCAAACTGCTTAAAAGCTGCATCCCAAATAGCAGCATTCCCGGGAAGAGCTGCTACGTGGCTAGGGATCGCCTGGCGAGAAGAGACGTTTCGCCCTGCTTTTAAAACCCCTACTCGAACCTTTCGCCTATTAGCCTCTCGGGCCAACCTCAAAAAGGCAATTCCATCTTGTAGCCCTTCAAGGCAAAAAAGAAGAAGTTTAATGTTTGGATCTCTTAATATCCATTCTCCTATTTCAACAACATTGACATCTGAAGTGCCTCCAGTTGTCACCACATACTTAAAGCCTGTGCCCGCTTGACAAGCTGCAGAAGCTATAGAAAATCCCAGATCTCCACTTTGAGAAACGAGAGCTACTCGTAGATTTTCTCCCTGTTCTAAATAGCCCTGAAAGGGAGAAATGACAATGTGATCTCTCTGATTTATAAATCCCATGGAATCTGGCCCCAACACACGAAAAAGCGCTTTAGGCTGCTTGACTGTAAAAATTTCTTTTCTTGGTAATCTCCATTCTCCGCTCTGTTCAGATGCAAGCTGGAGAACAAAAGGAACATTTCTATCAGCACAAAGATGAAACCAATGGGAAGAACGTAAAGGAGGTACATCCAGTACAGCCAAATCTACACCTGACGGAAGATCTCTTTCGTTTTTTACTTCAAAAAGAGTCCCATTAAAAGTTCGCAATCTTTCCCATGCACGACGACAAGCTCCGCTCCAAGCCGTTCCTTCACCAATAAAAGCTATGGAACATGGATTAAATAACTTTTCAAAATTTACTTCAGAAACCATGGAGAAGAGCCCCCTTATATATAGGCATAATATCCGTATTCCCGATAATATTTGATGTTATTGTACATTTACTTGGAGAGAAGAGATACGTTTTATCATACTATAGATATCTTACTAAACTACATACCCAAGTTCGTTGAGCTTGGCCTGTTTTTACACATCCAAATCCTCACTCGGAACAAAAGCAAGAGGGAGAGCTCTTCGCTCTCCCTCTCCTTCATTCTCTTGAAAATAAGGGATCTAATTCCCCAAACCTTTAATTCGATCAGAACCCTTTTTAATGCCTGAAGCAACAAGATCCTTACCCTGCAGAATATCCCATTTTAAGTTCAAGACCAACAGGAACAGGGCAGAAAAACCATCAACTCTCCAATCCGCATTTTCCTTCTCAAAAGCTTTCCCCACTGTTTCGAGCTGCTCTATGCCATACCCATCTTTCCTTACCTCTTCAAGAAAGTCCTCCAGATCTTCTATAGTATTAATTTCTGCTGCTTGTAAAATATTATGAAGATACGTGAAGCTCTCAGCTAAATACTCTTCTGTGGGGTAATAGGCCGGGAACCCTGCCTTTACTGCATTAGCAGCCCACTCTTCTGGGATTTCAAGATGTTCTTTAAAATAATCAGCTAAGGCCTGACGAGTCAACGGACGACTTTCCAGTTCTGAAGCTGAAAAAGGTTCTGTCCGAACAGGCGCTACAGGTACTGCTGATTCTTTTGTTGATTCCCATAAATCTAAAAACCCCTCATCCGCCTCCTCCAAAAGAGCGCTGAGACGAAGTAACTTTCTTTTCAGTTTTTTCTGAGTAAGCGAGTCAGTGGCGGTATGGCTGACTTTGGGAGCTATACTAGCCCAGGCCTCTTGAATCACTGTTCTGACTTGCACCGTGCATTTCAAATCCCGATATTGACTCCACTCACGAAGTCGTGAACGTTCAGAAGAAAGAGAGACTACATAAGAAATTGCCGGATAACCAAATCTCTCCGGATCATCTACCAAGCTAGAAGTGGTAACAGAATGAGCTAAATCCACAAGGAACTCTTGTTGAAGAATTTTTTCGACCTTGCGAACATCTTCTGGGAAATGGAGCAACACACGAATCTGAGAGAGATCAGGAAATGCGTCAAGAGAAGAAATAACATCTTCTCCTCTTCCCATTAATTCTGACATAAAGTCATCAGGATTCTTCGCCCACCCTTGAACCCCATAAACCGCCATATCGTCTTGTCTAATCAAGTCTTGAACAAGATTTTTAACACGCATTGTAAACTCTTCATAGAGGGAAAGCTTTTCTAAATAAACCCTTCCCCATTCTTCAGCCTTCCGACCTTCCATTCATTAATCACCGCCTATTAATGATAGATCTTATCCCATCTGCACCACTGAAATACGTGGCCCCCATAGCTATTTTGTTGAGACAGAGGCCGTAAAGCCGTCTGTAGTATATATTAAATCAACCTTCTTGAAAAGGATTACTCATTTTATCCCCCATATTGAGGGAATTCGCAAGAACCAATCTAAAACGAGCTATAAAAAGGTTATCAGGTGCCAACTTTCGAGCTCTCTCTATAGCTTCCCAAGCCTCTTTGGGTCTATCTGCCTGAAAAGCCGCATGAGCTAAAAGTGAAGAATAAAAAGCTTCGTTACTCACAACTATATTTTGGGATTTTCCGCTATTTTCTACCTGCTCATTCTGCAAAGCATCCCATGCCTGACACATCATCAAGTACACCTGTCTGTCTCCTGGATTTATTTCTATAGCTCGACGTAGTGAGTCCAACCTCTTTACCTGGTTTTGAATCATAACATCTCCACCAAGGGATATCGCTTCATACGAGTAACGCACTGGAAGAAAAGTTTTAGACTTCGGGAAAGACAATGGAACCACCAGAGAAACTCCTTCCGGCTGAGAAGCTTTTTCCAGAGTAAAAAGATATTCCCAGCCAGTTCTTAAAAGCTCCTGATTTTGCTTCTGCTGACAAAGCTCTTTCATACGTTCTATAAGTACGTCACGACTATTCCTCTTCTTTTCTGCTTCTACTGAAAGAGCTACAGATTGAGGAGCAAAAAATTTCTTAAGGTCTGACTTCCCAGAATAAACTGGCACTCTTTTCCCTCTTTCAGGGAGGGATGGCTTTGATGGAAGGAGATCGATTTCTCCCTCTTTCATCTTTGTTACTTCATGTTCTCTTCTTTTTTCTTTTTCCTGCATTGATCTTTTCAGTTTTTCTATAGATTGAGAAAGAGCCTCTTCATCAGGATGCTTTTCAAGTAACACTTCATAAAATTCAAGAGCTTTTCCATAGTCTTCCATACTCTCAAAACAAAAAGCACGCCCTCGAAGAGCATCATCATCGTCAGGACTCAATTCCAAAATTTCTCGATAATACTGTTCTGCCTCTCTGTAATGTTGAAATAGCAAAGCCCGTTTGGCTAGTCCTTTTCTTTCTTCTATAAGAGCAGTACGTAACTTCTCTTCTTCCATCGCTTCTTCTTTCAAAAAAAACTGTTGAATAGATGTAATCTTCTTCAGTATTTCCTCATTCTCTGGTTGTAATTGTAAGGCCTCTTGGTATAAAGGGAGGGCATTCTTGAAGTCCTCTTTATCAAAAAAGCAATGAGCCGCCCCTAGCAGAGCCTGCAGATTAGTGCGATCTCTTCGTAAAACCTCGTTATACGATTGTAATGCCTTCTCTTTCGAGTTAAGCGAGAAAAAGAGGTCTCCCAACCTAAGATAAGCTATACTATTTTCAGGATCTTGTTGTAGAACACGAAAATACGCATCTATAGCTTCCCCCTTGTCTCCCGCGTTCTCCAAAACTCTGCCTAACGCCAAAAGAGCCTCTATAAAATAAGGCTCTTTCTTTAACGCCCAGTTGTAATAATTAAGAGCTCGCTCATACTGTCCGTCGTTAAAGTAGCGATTTCCGCGGTCCAACAAAACCTCGGGAGTCGTATGTGTATAATAAAAATAAGCTCCAACAGCAGTAGCGCCTAAAGCCGCTCCAATTATTGTTCTATGCCGAAAAACAAAAGCTTCGCCACGTTTTTTCTCAACAGGCTGCTTCACAGATTCTTCTACTATCTCTAAAGGCTCACTAAAATTCTTTTCCTCGCCTTGCTCGTCTAACTGAAGTTCTTCACTAAGGACATTGTTTACTTCAGATTTTTCCCCATATATCTGATCTATCAATTCCTCAGGCTCAATATGCTCCTCTAAATTTTCAGCATATTCTAACTCCTCAGACAAGCCAGAAGTAGCCAATAAATCCCACGCTTCAGGAAGACCCTGTCCTTCTAAAAAACTCTCAGAGAACTCTTTCCCCTCTTTTAACTCCAAAGAGAGTTCTTCCTCTACAACCTCAGCTTCCATTTCCTCTTCTTCTGCATCAGAAGCCAAAGCCACCACAGGAAGCCCCAAACTTCTCAGCTCTCTCGCAGAAACCTCGTTTTTTTCGTGACTTCTGTTTATAGAGGCGACAAGGAGCCCCAGGTTCTTATTGGAATGCGACACTTCCATCGTTTCTTCGCGAAGCCAATCTTCCAAGCTTTTTTTCACCCCAAGTGCCCCTTTCTACTAATCTTCAACAAATCTCCACTTTACATATCATTAAAAAGTGTACCAATATTGATATTATCCTGCAATCCCAACTTACCTCTTTTCTTCAGGATATTCATGACTCTATTTTTGATACGCTCTCGATGAGAACCAGGCCAGAATACTCGCCCACAAGAAGGGCACTGAGTAAATTCATGATAAAACATTCGAGTTAGAGGTTCCAACTGATCAAGTATGGCTTCTTTAGATACCATGCGCAATATTTTATTACAATATGTACATCTGGAAAAAGGCTGGAGCCACTGAAAAAGAGAATAGAAATCAATAACCTCCTGCAATTGTTGCCAAGGAGATTCGGTACGTACCAGGTGCCCAAAAACAACAGTTTTACGTTTCAGCAACGAACGATCTCTCGTTAAGACAATACGATCTTCTCGCAGCGCTAACTCCGCTATCTGACTGTCTTTCCACTCCTGTTCATAAGCAGTATCAAGCCCCATAAGCCGGAGCAAAGAAGCCAGCTTCCCCACATTGACATCCGCAACAAAACGTGGCATTTCGAGAGCGTCAGGGCGCAAGAACGACTTTTTTGTCACATCCATGGGGGGAGTTATAGGAAAAACATCTACGAAATCTCCTCCTATTATTATTCGGTCAAAGTCTGATAAAACTCCATTTACATAAATAGTTCCTACTTCTGTGTGGGGAACTCCACATGCTTCTATGCCATCTTTCACCGATGTGGATCGTCTAATGACATGCATCATTTGTGGTGGTTCTTTAAGGATAGGATGAAGGAAGAAATCAAGATTCCCATAAAATGTTATCCGGATCTCCACCTCTTCACCCTCTTTCTCGTGTCATAAAAATATTTGTATATTATAATTATTTTATGAGATGCATATTAGTGATACTTGATGGACTTGGCGATAAAGGCATTCCTGCTTTAGGAGGTCACACGCCCCTTCAAGTTGCCCGGACTCCGAATCTCGATCAGATTGCGGCAGCAGGGGTATGTGGCTTATATCATAGTTGTCTTCAGGGGCAAGCTATGCCCAGCGAAATGGCCCATTTCGTCATGTTTGGTTATGACCTCGCTCAATTTCCAGGTCGAGGGTATATAGAAATGCGTGCTGAAGGTTTTCCAGTCCATTCCGGGGATGTAGCCCTTCTTTCTCGAACCTTCTCTGTGAAAAAGGAAAAAGAGATGTTCATTCTGAAGGTAGAAAAAATGAATATTGACAAAGAAACCCTGGCCCCCCTCCATAAAGCGATACGCTTCTACTGCGAAAAGGGCGTGGAAATAGAATTTATTCCCACTAAAGGGATCGCTGGACTATCTATTATGAGAGGCCCTGGATTATCTGCGGAGATTACCGATTCCAATCCTATTTACGAAAATCGCCCTATCATGAAAGTCCTACCTCGCCAAGACGCAAAAAACCCCGCTGCAGCCAATTATACTGCAGAAATACTTAATAAATACCTTCTCTGGTCTTACAATATTCTTTCAAATCACCCCATAAATAAGGCCAGGGAAAAGGAGCATACCCCTCCTATCAACTTCATAGGCCTTCAACGGGCGGGACAACATCAACCTCTCACTCCTTTCTCTCAAAAATGGGGACTTAAGGCTCTCTGCATTGCTTCCGGAGCAATTTATTATGGCCTTTGTTCCACACTAGGCATGGATGTTTTACACGTGCAAGATACAGAAGACCCTGGAAAAGATTTGGAAAAGCGCCTCCGTTTAGCTTATGAAGCAAAAGGTTACGATTTTATTTATGTCCACACTAAAGCTACAGATGAAGCCGCCCATGAAAGAAAACCAGATTTGAAAATAAGAGTCATAGAAGCCCTCGATCACGCTTTTAAATTTGCAAGGGACGTCTTTATCCCCGACGAAGACGTTCTTTTAGTCGTCACTTCTGACCATTCCACTGCTAGCATAGGAAACATGATTCACTCTGGAGAAACAGTTCCCATCGTGATGAAAGGGAAATATACGCGACGAGATAGTGTAGATACATTCGATGAAATAAGCTGTGCTCTTGGAGGTTTGGGGATTTTACGCCAACACGAACTTATGTATATGATCCTAAACCTTCTCGATCGCGGGAAACTGGGAGGACTTATGGACTCCCCCGTAGATCAGCCCTATTATCCAGGCCCATATATCCCATTGAAAGGGTGAGTGTCATGGACGAACGGATGAAAAAAATTCTGATGGAAAAACCAGATCTAGTCAGTAAATTCCCTTCTTGGATGATCTCTCCTGAATCTCTTGAACGCATGAACAAAAATAAAAATCTTGTAATCTTGGAAATAGCTGGGCGGGATAGTTTTGCTGCTCTATTTAAATATATGGGATCTCATGACATTGATGGAATACTTCCTACCATCGCCTATACTGGAACCGAGTTCGGCGACTGGCACTGTCTTTTTGATAATATCAAATATCTCCAAGGCCGTCTTCTTACCACTTACATTTCAATATATCCTCCAGTGCTTATGGGGGCCCCTCGTTTATGGGCCATGCTTTGCGGAGCCACTACTGCCTTGTCGCTGTCCAGATATGGTTTTTATTCACCGTGTATAGGTTGCCATCTTTATCTTCATGCCCTTCGAATTCCGCTGGCTCTCTCTTTGGGGAAAGTTCCTGTTATAACAGGAGAAAGGGAATCACATGACGGCGTTATTAAGATCAACCAACTTCGAATAGCGCTTGAAGGGTATAGAGAACTATATAACACCTTTGCTCTTCCTTTGGAAATGCCTTTACAACATATTAGTCAGAATCGAGAGATAGAAAAGCTTTTAGGCATCCCTTGGGAAAGAGGAAAAAGACAACTGGACTGTGTTTTAAGCGGGAACTACGTAGATGAGGATGGAAACGTTTCTTACTCTGAAAAAGCTATCCATCGCTATCTAACCGAATTTGCCATACCAACAGTCCAAAAATGGCTTGAAGAAATTTTGAATGATTAAAAATAAGCGTAACTGAATCATATACGATTCTAAAAGAATAAAAAAATAGGGAATACCTTAAGGTATTCCCTATCTCTTTTCTAAAATGGTGCGGAGGGGGAGACTCGAACTCCCACAGCCTCGCGGCCACAAGGTCCTTAGCCTTGCGCGTCTACCCGTTCCGCCACCCCCGCAGAACGACGGTTATTATAATGGGCCTTGCCCATTAAGTCAATACAGAGGGAGAAAAAAGCTTAAAATTCCCTTCTCTCCTTAATACGGGCAGCCTTTCCACTTAAATCTCTCAGGTAATATAGCTTCGCCCTACGAACCTTACCAAGACGTTTGACTTCAATCTTGTCAACGGTAGGACAATGTAAGGGGAAAATTCTTTCCACCCCGACCCCATTAGAAATTTTTCTTACGGTAAAAGTCTCGTTGACCCCACCATGTTTACGGGCAATAACAACCCCTTCAAAAACCTGAATACGCTCTCGAGCTCCTTCTGTAACTTTAACGTGGACTCGTACAGTATCTCCAGGACGGAACTCTGGTGTTTCGCTTTTCATATATTTTTTTTCAACCAGTTTAATGGCATCCATAGCTAACCCTCCTTACTCACAATAAAATGTCTTTATCTCCAACCGAAGAACCTATCGAGAATAACCCCGACGGCCGTTCGGACTGAGAGGTGGTTATAATCTTCATAACCTCCAGAGAGAGGCTGTAAAACTTCTGAACATTGATCTAATACTTCATCCGGAAGACCAGAAGCTGTTCCAAAAAGGAAAAGAACCGGTTTTTGTTCTTCCAGAATAGACCTTTTCACTTCCAACCAGTGCACCGATCCAGGAAATGTTCTGGCTGTTGTTCCAATAATAGTGGGTTTTTCACGTTCTTTGCTTACGATCCACTCAATAGCCTTCTCTAAAGTAGCGACTGTTTTCATCTCTTTAAAGGCTTCTGCTCGGCTAGGATTAAAGAGAGCACCATAACCTTCCATCCAATGGTCTGCCATAGTCTTTGCCAATTCTCGCTGGCTTTTTAATGGCGTCACAACCAAAAATTTTCGAACGCCATAGGTTTTGCAAGAACGGCCTATATCAGAGAGATCTAGCCCTGTAATAGCAGCTGTAGTCACTTCCCCTGCCCTATTGAGAACTGGATGATGAACTAATGCCAGATAAACTCCCTTTTGAAGGTACGACGTAATATTGGCTCTACTTAAAAGATCCGGGCGTCGTCGCAATGTCCTTTGTACTGCCTGGAGATCCCGCCATTTGGTTATTTCTTTTTCGTTACCTGATAGAAGCACTGGTGGAACTTTTACCCCTTTCCATTCCGACGGACGAGTGTAGTGTGGAAAATCCAACATCCCTCTAAAAAAAGAGTCTTCTTCCACTGCTTTGTCCCGACCTACAACCCCTGGGACGAGACGGGCCATAGAATCTATAATGGCCATAGTAGGAATTTCTCCTCCAGTCAGAACGAAATCCCCCAGAGAAACTTCAAGATCTACATACTTTTCTACAAAACGTTCGTCTATCCCCTCATAATGGCCGCAAATAATAACAATATCTTCCCGAGAAGCGAGAGACTCTACCATTTCTTGAGTTAACATTGCCCCTTGAGGGCTCGGATATACAACCCACGAATTCTGGCTTCGCTCTTTAGCTTTATCCAAAGCTTTTACAAGAGGCCCTGGCATTAAGACCATTCCGCCGCTTCCAAAGGAATAATCGTCAATTTGCCGATAATTGCCCAATCCATACTCTCGGAGATTAACTACATCTACCTGAATTACTCCAGATTCAATAGCTCTTCCAATAATGCTTGTAGATAAGAAATCTTGAAAAAATTCTGGGAAGGCCGTAATGATAGTAACATGCATTATTCCCACAATCCTTCTATTAACTCTATTTCCATAACCTGATTGTCAATGTCCACATTTTTAATGAATTCTGAAACTGCCGGAATATAGTGTTCTTTCCCGTCCTCATCAAGGATTACATAAACATCGACAGGGCCAGTAGCAAGCACGGAATGAACTTTTCCAAGGTAACGGCTACTTCTCTTTTCATAGACCCGAATACCTATAAGATCGTCCACCCAATACTCTCCCTCCTCCAAAGCTATCCGCTCCTCTGGAGGGATCATGATCAAGTTGCCTTTCAAGGCTTCAGCACTTTCGCGATCTTTCAGTTCCTCGGTTAAAGCTACTACAATGCTTTTTCCTGCTATAACTTTCAGCTCTCGAACAGTAAGAACGGTTATTTGCGTCAAATCTTCTCCGTAGACCACAAGCTCTGCCATCAATCGGAAACGCTCGGGGAAATCAGTAAGAGGAAAAATTTTAATTCCACCAGCCACTCCATGCGCCCCAACGATTTTACCAATAGCTATCAGGTCTCGGTTACTCACGCTCATTCACCTCAATCAGCGTCAATATCCACTTCTACCCGCTCATTAGCCTTTACAGCCGCAGCCTTAGCCACTAGGCGTATAGCGTTGATCGTTGCGCCTCGTTTCCCTATCACTCGCCCCACATCTTCCGGTGCAACGCGTACATTGACCATTACAATACCTCGGTCATTCACCTCAGATGTAACTTCAACTTTTTCGGGCTCCGTGACAAGATGCTCCACTATGTACTGTACAAGTTCTTTATAGCTGGGCATCATTAATCAGCAGAAGTCTGTTCTGCTGCAAACTTCTCCCACACACCAGCCATTTTCAGTATTCCACGAGCTGTATCAGAAGGAGAAGCACCGTTCTTCAGCCAATACAGAGCTTTTTCCTCATCGATCTTAATCTCCGCAGGGTCATACATAGGATTGTATGTACCAAGAAGTTCGATGAACCTCCCATCTCTCGGAGAACGAGAGTCAGCTACTACAAGCCGATAATATGGATTTTTCTTGCGCCCAAATCGAGCTAAGCGAATACGAACTGCCATAGAGTAAGACACCTCCTGTTTTCATAAAAAATAGAATTTCTATTTATACCCTTTTCTAAAAGGGGAATCCTCCACCACCACCGAAAAGACCTTTCGGGAGATGGAATCCTTTTTTACCCTTTCCCATATATTTCCAAAGCTGTTTCATTTGATCATATTGCTTAAGAAGCTGGTTTACCATCTGGACACTCGTCCCTGAACCTTCCGCAATTCGTCGACGTCGGCTCCCCTTAATAATTTGAGGATTTCGACGTTCCTCAATTGTCATAGATTGGATAATAGCTTTCGACTGTTTAAGTCGTTTAGGGTCGAGCTCAGCATTTTTTAGGTCTTTCATTTTCCCGAAGCCGGGCAGCATATCAATAACCTTGTCGAGAGGACCGAGCTTCTCTATCTGTTCAAACTGTAAAAGCAGATCTTCCATAGTCAGCTTATCTTTTTTAAGGCTTTTAGAAATCTTTTCTACATCTTCTTGAGATGTTACTTGCTGAACTTTTTCCGCCAGCCCCATCACATCGCCCATACCCATAATGCGCTGGGCCATACGTTTAGCGTCAAAAAGCTCAAGGGCCTCTGTTCCTTCTCCTACCCCCGCAAACTTAATAGGTACTTGTGTAGTTGCGCGAATGGCAAGAGCGGCACCTCCACGAGCATCGCCATCAAGTTTACTTAAAATAACCCCAGAGAGAGAGAGTTTCTCATGGAAACTGGAAGCCACTTTCACTGCTTCCTGACCTGTCATGGCATCTACTACCAATAAAATCTCGTGAGGTTGCACGCTGCTTTTCAGTTTGAAAAGCTCATCCATAAGCTCTTCATCTACGTGAAGACGACCTGCTGTATCTAAAATAATAACGTCGTTTAAGTGACCCTCTGCATAAGACAAAGCCTCTTTTGCTACTTTGACAACGTCTTGAGTGTTATCTTTCGGTCCATAAAATCCAACTTTACTTTGTTCTGCTAAAACCTTGAGCTGCTCTATAGCCGCAGGACGGCGAAGATCACAAGCTACCACGAGAGGGCTGTGCCCTTTCTGCAACCGCCTGGCTAATTTTACAGCACTCGTAGTCTTACCACTTCCCTGCAAACCAACCATCATTAACAGCGTTGGTGGCTTGGGAGAAATCACTAAAGGGGCAACTTCAGAACCCATGAGATTAACAAGTTCCTCATAAACAATGGCTATAACTTGCTGGCCTGGCGTAATAGATTCAAGAACATCTCGGCCAACACAGCGCTGGCGAATGGATTCTACTAAAGTCTTTACTACTTTATAATCCACATCAGCTTCAAGCAACGCTCGCCGCACTTCTCTCAAAGCAGCATTTACATCTTCTTCAGAAAGTTTCCCTTTCCCTTTAAGTTTGTCAAATACTGCTTCAAGACGCTCTTTCAATGCATCAAACATTGTTCAATTCCTCCCACCAAAAAGGGCGGACATCATTTGTCCCAGCATCGTTCTTCCAGGCGCTGAATTCTCTTCTCGAGCTCCTCTATTCGACTGCAGATACCAAGAAGTCCTTCTAACTCACTCAGTCTAGATCGAGCTCGAGAAAGGAGATCGAAAGCTGCCTGACGGCTGGTTTCCAAGCGCTCCGCCATTTCGGAAACAGAGAGATCAGAAAACTCATGATATTCATAAGCCTCTCTCTGCTTTTCCGTAAGTAGTGGCGAATAAAGATCGTATAATTTGTTCAAATAAACCCGTCGTTCAAGAAGATCTTCCTCATCCATTTCATTATCCTCCTCTTAAAACAGAGCGATTATACGTCGCTCCTTTATAGGTGTCAAGATCTTTTTCTTTACATAAAGTCTAGACAAAAATCCTCTTTCTTGCAATCATAGAGTTATTATTCAGTTCTATAAGGGCTTAAAAGGAGGCGTTACTATGTCTGATACGAAAAATCCATTTATCGCTGCTCAAAACGCTAGCAACCGACAACTGGGGCTTAGCGCAGTAAAGGCTCTTTCATCAAAAGGGTTTAATGCCGTATTTGTCAACACCAAGGAAGAAGCTCTTGAAGAGGTTCTCAAGCTCATTCCAGAAAAAACGACAGTGGGAATTCCAGGCAGTGTGACTATTAGGCAAATTGGCGCTCTGGAAAAATTAATGGAACGCGGCTGTACTATCGCCCATCACTGGGATCCTTCTTTAACACCAGAACAAAAAAACGAAGTACTCAAGCGAGAATTCTTATCCGACTATTTTTTGACAAGCTCAAATGCCCTGACACTAGATGGAATGCTCGTCAATATAGACGGAACAGGGAACCGTGTTAGTGCCATGGCATGGGGAACAAATACCCTCATTTTCGTAGTAGGAATTAATAAAATAGCTAAAGATGTAGACAGTGCGTTGGTTCGCATACGAAATAACGCCACTCCTCCCAATGCAACGCGACTCCACATTGACACACCGTGTACACATGTAGGCCATTGCGTAAACTGCGATAGCCCTCAACGAGTATGCAGAGCTGTTCTCATTCTTGAGCGACCTACAACAGGTCGAAAAACTCACGTTATAGTGGTAGGGGAATCTCTTGGGTACTAAGTACCATTTCTATATCACCCCCTCCTTTGCATATGAATGCATTAATGCATTCTTTCTATTTCTCGTGTAAACTTAACGAACTTAAGGAGGGATGACTTAATGCCCAAAAGAGGAAAGATCGCATTGGTTGTAGCTGGAGGCCAGATGAGCCTAAAGGGGGAAGAAGAAACAAGCCGCCAGTCCTCTAAAAGTGGAGAGACCATGCTTTCTTGGCTTCCAAAAGATTTGCCTTTTGAAATCATATTAGTTGACTGGAGTCATCAACCTAGCAGTCACTACACAATGCGTATGACTACCGACCTCGTTCAGATTCTCAATAAATTGGTTGTAGATGGGATCGACGGCATTGTAGTTTCCAGTGGTACAGACACTCTTGAAGAGATGTCATATCTTGCAGATCTTATGTGGACATATCCTCAGCCTGTTATATTTACAGCTGCTACTCGCCCGTATGAAGAGATCGGGTCTGATGCCGTGCTCAATCTCACTCAAGCTGTAATCGCTGCTTCTTCTCAAAAATGCTGGGGACTTGGAGTACTTGTTTGTATGCAGGATCAGCTTTTTGCCGCATCAGAAATTACAGAGAGTGCAAATCATAGAAGAAATGCTTTTCTAGCACCTGATCGAGGGCCAGTAGGAGAAGTTATGGGGAAAAACATTGATATTCTTCGCCTTCATAAGAGGGGAAAGGTCTTAGCAGGCTCTTTCGCCCCCGCAAGAAACGTAGAGCTTGTTACGTCAAGTTTAGGTGGCGGAGAGCTTGTCCTCAAGCTGCTAGCAGAAACATCTGAAAAGGATCTAGACGGATTGGTAGTAGCCGGATTTGGCGACGGCTCTGTGCCTCCGTCATGGATACCCTTTCTGCGGAAAATACTAAGAGACAATATTCCAATAGTTATTACTTCCCGTTGCATAAAGGGGAGGACCCGTCCTTCTTACACTTTCGAAGGAAGCCTTGACCGTTTACTCGAGTTAGGGGCCTATGATGGCGGAAGCCTGAAACCTGTCCAAGCCAGATTGAAACTAGCAGTAGCTCTTGGTGCAGGATTAAAAGGAAACGATTTGCAAAAATATTTGCTTGACTTGTAAAAAAACAGCTGCCCTGGCTTCAGGGCAGCTGTTTTATTCTCTTACCGAATCATGAACACGACATCATATATCATCTTACCGGCGGAAATAAAGACTACGACAGCTAAAATCCACCGGAGCCACTTATTCCCCTTAACGAGGCTAAATTTGGCTCCTATAAAACCACCTATCATCGTTCCCAAAGCTATCGCCACTCCAGCGCCTATCTGAACAAGTCCTCGCGAGGCAAAAAGAAGCAAACTAATGCATGTGTAACTTAAAATAACGACAACTTTAATAGCATTAGAGTGTAAAAGGTCGTATCCGGCAAGGCCTGCTAAAGCCCAGATGAAGAAGAAACCAACACCCGCCTGAATGAAGCCACCATATACCCCTATAAAGAAAAAAACAATCTGAAGGACCCAAGGGGGAACTTTACGCTGAAACTGCCTCTCCCACATTTTAGGCTTCATTACAAGCTGAACAGCCATAATAGAGATAAGTATAGATACTACAATTCTTAACACTGCTTCATTCAACTCTAACGCTAAGAATGTTCCTGCTACAGATCCTAAACATGCTGGAAGAACAAAAAAGAAGGCTTCCCTTAGGGTGAAAGTTTTCTCTTTATAAAACTTGCTGGAAGCCACAATATTTTGCATCAAAATTCCAATGCGGTTCGTAGCATTGGCAACACTCATGTCCATTCCTAAAAAAACAAGGAGCGGAAGGGTTAACATACTTCCGCCTCCTGCCGTCACATTTACGAAACCAGAAATTACTCCTGCTAGAAATAAAAGACATCCGCCCAATAAACTCATCTTTTTTATGCTCCGATTGTAATACGAGATTTATAGTTAAAAATAATTCCAACTTCATGATACAATCAAAAAGAAACTATTTCCCACCGGGAGGTGAAGAAATGAAGTATGCAGCCACTGACGAAATGATCGTTATAAGACTCACAGATGGCGAAGAACTCCATGGATCCATCAGTTATGTCTGCAAAGAACGTGATGTAGATTCGGCAGTAATTGTATCAGCAGCAGGCATGGTGGGAAGCGTTACTTTCGGCTGGTTCAACGGACGAGAGTACGAGACAGCTTCCTATAACGAAGTACTGGAACTCTCGGCCTTAGGGGGGAATATCAGTTACAAAAAAGAAGGCATTTACCCCCACATTCACGCTGTTCTTAGCCGCCCAGATCACACATGCCTTGCTGGGCACATCCTTCGGGCAATTACGTACCACAATTTGGAGATATGCCTCGTTCCCTTAAAAACTATTTATCTAAACAGAGAGTTCGATGAATGGTTTGAGGCACTCGCCCCTGAAAAAAGACTATAGCTTCAGCCAAACATGCAATATGCAATGTTAAAGGGAAGTACTGCTACTTTTTTATGTCAGCCTTTTCTCCTGCTGCAATTGCCATAAGTTCCTCTGGGGAAATAGGAAAAAAGGCGTGATCAGTTCCAGCTGCAGCCCAAACTAAATCGTACTGAAAAAGATCCTCGTCAAGAAAGGCGGGGATCTTTTCTACATATCCTATCGGCGGAACCCCTCCTATTCTATATCCAGAGTAAGTATAAACAAAGTCGGGAGAAGCCATTTTAACTTTTCGAACACAAAGCCTTTGCTTTATTTTCTTCAAATCCACTTTGTTAGGGCCAGACATGAGAGCTAAAACAGGTTCTTCATCAGCTAATAAGACCAAAGTCTTCAAAATATGCTCTGCAGGAGCTCCAACTGCCTTTGCCGCGTCTTCAACGGTAAAAATCGTCTCATGACTTATTTTTATTTCTCCCTTATAGCCATGATTATCCAAAAAAGATTTAACCCTGTCTATAGGATCAAAGTCCGCTCCAGTAGACACCTGCTACACCTCCTGATTTTATTTATTCTCTGCCTTTTTCCGTAAAAAAGAGAGCAACAGTTCCATTGCTCGAGTAGAGATGGTGCCATAGGTAATATAAAAAGAGCGCATTAATGCTGGGGAAAAAGGAATTGGGACCAAACGAGGATTTTTTTCCACAGCTATTTTCGATACAATCCCTCCCGCAGCTCCCGCTTCTATAGCGTTCAACACAGCGGAAACATGACCGAAACAAAGTCCAACCTCTTTTTCATCACCACCGCTGTATTCCTTGTAAGCATCTTCCCAGATTCGTCTTGTAGCTGACCCTTCTACACGCCCTACCAGGTCCAGTTCATCAAGATCTTTCATTGTGACAGTTTTTCTCCCAGCTAGGGGATGGGTTGGAGATACCACCAACACAAGTTCGTCATTACATAATGGGCACGATTCAAAACCAGAAGAACTGCGGCTAAATCCAGTTACCGCAATATCTGTTTCTTTAGTTACCAACTTTTCTATTGCTTCTCGAGAATCAGATATAAAAACCTCAATATCAATAGCGGGATATTTCTCATGAAATTCCACTAAAAGTGGCGGCAATACAAAGTCTCCCGGAATAGAACTTGCGCTAATCGTTACTGTACCTGCCACTTCGGAAGAAGCATCTGACATTTCTCTTTTGATGTCACCTAGAGAAGAGACTGTTTTTTTAGCAAAAGCATATAAAATCTCGCCCTCCACTGTAAGTTTGGAACACTTCTGTCCCCTAACAAAAATTTTGATGCCAAGTTCCTTTTCAAGTCTAGCGATATGCTTACTTACGGCTGGTTGGGATATTCCAAGAGAAGCTGCTGCCCCTGAAATACTTCCTTTTTCAAGAATCTCTACAAGGCTTTCAAGCTGTCTAAAATCCACGTCTCCAATCTCCTTTCTCATGTATCTAGCCGTAGCTATAAGATGCACTCTTTCTTTTTAGCTTTCCTGTAGTATCATTCAGCAGGTAAATTCAGTCAAGTAAGGGAATCGTCCAACATTTTCCACTACTTGTAATCACGGTTTTTATTATATATATTATACGACTACAATACCGATTGGAGGTTTTTACTCTATGAGTTTAGGAACGCGTATTAAAACTTTAAGAAAGGCCGCACATCTAACACAACAGGCCCTCGCCGATAAAACTGACGTGAGTCGAATTTATATTCAAGCTCTTGAGAGCAATAGAAGACTCCCATCGATGAAACTTCTAGGACGACTTGCTCAAGCTCTCGCCGTAGAGGTGACGGATCTTGTTAAAGCAAGCCCCACCGATGATTCTGGGAGAATACATCTCGAAGAAGTACTAGAAAACCACGAGAATCTGGAGATTTGGTACAAAAGCAAACAACTCGATCAGAAGGAACTTCTTTTTATACGAGGACTAATAGATACTGCTATTTCATTTTGGGCAAAAAAAGAAGTTACAGAAGAAGCGTGATTTTTAAAAAATGAAGCGGCGTGCAGTGTTTCTTCCCATGAAAAATTGCCCCCATCGCTGTGTCTATTGCGATCAGGGGGCTATAACTGGAGAGCATTCCTATCCCTCGCCAGACCATGTCCGCTCTCTTTTAGGGACAGAAGACTCTGCTGTAGAACTTTGTTATTTTGGAGGAAGTTTTACATGCCAGCCACAATATATACAAGAGCAATATTTAGAAGTAATTAAAGATGCCCCTTGTGGAAGCATCGTAAGATTTTCCACTCACCCTCTATGTATGAATAGAGACCTCCTTAACTGGTTAAAGAAATACCCTATCTCTATGATAGAGTTAGGAATATCCTCTCTTGACAACCATGTTTTGGACCACTGCAATAGAGGTTATAGAGCACAAGAAGCTCTTCTCGCCCTTTCCATGATTCAAGATACAGGCATTTCCGCTTGCGCACAAATGATGATTGGACTCCCCGACCAAAGCATACAAAGCAGTATAGAAGATTTACAAAAATTGGCTTTTCTCAAAGGGCCCAAAGATATGACCCTTCGAATTTATCCTTGTTTAGTATTGAAAAATACTCGCCTTGAAATAAAAATGAGAGAGGGTAAATATACCCCTCTCTCATTTTCCAAAGCAGTACTATGGGCTGGAACCCTCTTATTCCATGCTTTAAAATTGGGCTTTCACGTACAACGAATAGGTTTACAGGAGACAGGAAGCCTAAATGATGCCGTAATAGCTGGTCCTCATCATCCTTCCTTTGGGGAATTTGCTAAAAGTGTATCTTTAGTTTTGACGTTGCTAAAGAACTCTCCTTATGGGCCTTGGGGTCTTGGCAAAAAAAATATCTCTCTCCTTAAAGGACACCATAACTTTGGTTTGAACTTATTGGCAGAAAAGACACGATTAACTCCAGAAGACGCTTGGTCTCGTGTCTACATATGGGACAGAGCCCCATACTAACTTTTGTTCAATATTGACTAAAGCAAACCTATGAAATAAACTCTAGTACACAAGCCCAATTTCTGGCATGATGGTTAAGGTCCATGGAGGTGTTGTTTAATGTCAGATATCCAGCTTTTGGAACTATTGAGACAAAAAGTCGATGGGATGCCGAATAAAGCTCGTAGAGTTGTAGAATATATTCTCGCCAATTCTAGAGAAGCTGCTTTTCTCTCCATTGGAGAAGTTGCAGGGAAACTTGATGTATCGAAAGCTCAGCTCGTGCGTGTTTCAAGGATGCTCGGGTTTGATGGTTATGCCGCATTGAAAGACGCTCTTAAAGAAACCGTACTGCAACAAGTGAACCCTTCAGCCATGCTCTCTCGTATTATGAACGGCCACAAAAATTTGCCACAAGAAATATATCGGCTAGAGCACGCTAACATCGATGACACATGGAACAGGATACGGGCTGAGGAGGTAGAAAAATTTTGTACTATGATACTCCACGCTAAAACCATTTTTAGCGTGGGATGGGGAATATCTGCTCTTGTAGCAGAATCCCTCTATACTCGCCTTCTTGAACTCAGTCTGAAAGGGGTTCTTATGAAAAGAGGATCAATGGCTCTTATAGAACAAGCTCGGGCCGTTGAAGAAGGCGATGTTCTCATTGTATGTGAACTTCCTAGCTACGTTATTGAGGTAACAGACACTGTTAAGTTCGCTTCCGAAAAAAAATCTCATATCATCACCATTACAGACAGCCCGGCTGCTCCCGTTTGTAAATTCGCCGACGTATCTTTTTTTGCCAGTGATATGAGCCCCACCTTCGGAAGCTCTATTATCGGTCCTCTTTTTCTCATTCATATACTAACGTCTATACTAGCAGTCAACATGGGAGAAGAGGGGGAAAAAGCTCTCAAAAAACAGGCTGAGGGACTTCATGACGAAAGAGTTTACTATCCGACCTACGAGTTACGATATTAACATTTCGCTCTCAATCGAAGCTCTTCTCCGGGCTTGAGCACTTTTACGTCTGTCGACACTGTAATATGAGCCGTAAAGTCTGAAGGATCGGCCTGAATCAGGTCAAAAGTGTTGTAATGAATAGGTACTGCCATCGCAGGTTGGATAATATCCACTGCTTTCGCAGCATCTAATGGGTCCATTACAAAATTACCCCCTATAGGAAGTAAAGCTATGTCTATTTTTTCGTCTTTCAACAGATGCATCTCCATAGATAAGCCGGTGTCTCCTGCATGGTATATTTTATTCCCCTCTATTTCTATAAGGAAACCACAGGGATTTCCTCCGGGAATCATAGCGCCGGAAGGAAGAGTTATATCAGAGCCATGAAGAGCTGGAACTAACTTTACCCTGCCAAAAGGAAAAGTAAATCTTCCGCCTATATGCATTGAATGACAGGATATTCCTCGGTTCCCCAGATAATTTGAAATTTCAAAATTCGTAATTACAGTTGATTTGAAACGATGACAAATCTCTTCCGTATCACCTAAATGATCTCCATGGCCATGAGTGACAAAGACATAATGGATTTGGGGCAAGTCATCTAGAGTCAACGCTGCCTGCGGGTTCCCCGATATGAAGGGGTCAATAATTAAATTGTATTCTTCACCCAGAATCAAAAAAGCAGCATGGCCTAAAAAACGAAGTCGTACCATTTTTACATCATCTCCTTTCGCTCTGCATGGATGCAGCTAAATCTTTCCGCGTGCCTCTCCAACAGAGCTGTATAAACAAAAGGCCGGAGCATTCGTACTCCGGCCTTTTTTAACCCTATTCCTGGTCTTCGCTATCAGCCAGGCTCTCTATTTTCAGTTCATCAAGCTGCTCAGGGCTTACATCTGACGGAGCGCCCGACATAAGACATTGAGCCTTTTGTGTTTTCGGGAAAGCCATAACTTCTCGTATAGAAGAGGCTCCGCAAAGAAGCATTACAAGACGGTCTAAACCAAAAGCAAGTCCTCCATGAGGAGGTGTTCCAAAGCTCAAAGCATCAAGAAGGAACCCAAAACGCTTACGAGCCTCTTCCGGAGTGAAAGCCAAGCATCCAAAAACCTTCTCCTGAACTTGAGGGTCATGAATTCGTATAGATCCACCGCCTACTTCATTTCCGTTAAGGACGCAGTCATACGCACGGGATCGCACATTTGCAGGGTCTGTATCCATCAAGGGTATATCTTCCATCACTGGAGACGTAAAGGGATGATGTACAGCTACCCAACGATGCTCTTCCTCGTCTTTTTCAAAGAGAGGGAAGTGTATAACCCAAAGGAATTCCCACGCATCTTTTTGTACAAGATCACGTTCTTTGGCCAAATCCAAGCGAAGTTGGCCTAATACTGTAGAAGTGACCACTCTATCGCAATCTGCCAAAACAAAAAGAGCATCTCCCTCTTTTAAGTCACCTTTCTCCACAAGAGCCTGCTGCAGTTCCGCGGAAAGGAATTTCACAAGAGGCCCCTTTAATTGTCCCTCCTTAAGCTGGAAACAAGCAAGCCCGGCTGCTCCTAATTTCTTTGCTCTCTCTTCTATCTCAGAAACACTCTTTCTTGAAAGAGCCGCTCCGCCAGGCAACGGCAATCCCTTAACATATCCGCCCTTAGTTAAAATATTTTTAAAGGGTGCAAAATCACTTTGTTCAAAAACACTGCCAAGATCGTGGATTTCGAAAGGAATTCGTAAATCCGGCTTATCGCTGCCAAATCGATCCATAGCTTCCCAATAATCTATCCTTCGGAAAGGGGTAGGGATATGGATACCTAACATCTCTTGAAACAACCCTGCCATATATTCTTCTATAAGGGCATAAACATCTTCTTCCGTGATGAAACTCATTTCCATATCGATCTGAGTAAATTCAGGTTGCCTATCTGCCCGTAAATCCTCATCTCGGAAACATTTAACTATCTGATAATATCTATCGAAACCACTTACCATCAGAATCTGTTTGAATATTTGAGGGGACTGAGGCAAAGCATAAAAGGTCCCCGGGTTAACACGGCTGGGCACAAGGTAATCTCTTGCCCCTTCAGGAGTCGATTTAGTCAGCATTGGTGTTTCTATATCTACAAATCGATGACTCCAAAGAAATGTTCGAGTATATTGGATAATTTTATCCCTCATTCTAAGGTTACGTTGCATCTTATCTCGTCTTAAATCGAGATAACGATAATGTAAACGAAGATTTTCATCTACCTTGTCTGTAGCCTCAGAAACTTCAAAAGGCAAAGGAGCAGCAGGAGATAGAAGAAGGAAGTCTTCCACTGCTATTTCTATTTGACCGGTCTTCATTGAGAGATTTTCTGTTCCCTCTGGCCTCTTTTGAACCCTTCCTCGAACGCCAACAACAAATTCACTACGTAGAGCCTTCGCTCGCTCGTGCACTTGAGGGACTAGCTCTGGATTAAAAACAACCTGTACAACTCCTGTATAATCCCAAAGCTCTATAAAAATCAGGCCGCCTAAATCTCTGCGGCGCCGAACCCATCCATTTAAAATTACTGGTTTTTCTACCTCTTCAAGGCCAAGGGTACCACAGAAATGAGTCCGTTTCCAAAAACCATCAAAGTGATCCGACCTGCTACTCATTCTATTACCTCCAACGCATGCAAAATTGCTTTTTTATCGTTTTATTTTTTCCTGTATGTATGCAAGAACTGCACTTTGATCGACCTCTACTTGCTCGCCTGATTTGAGGTCCTTTACATTCACTACACCTTTCTCTAATTCATTTCCACCAAGAATGCAGGCAAAAGAGGCCTCTGATGACGCTGCCGATTTGAACTGTGCTTTCATTCCTCGTTCAAGATAATCCATATCGGCAGAGAACCCTGCGTGACGCAACTCAGAAACAAGCTTCTGAAGTTCAAAACGAGACTCCATATCAAGGCCGATGGCATATACATCCAAAGACGGACTCGAACCGAAAGAACACCCCTGCTCTTCCATCACGAGAATAATACGATCAAGCCCTGCGGCAAAACCTACCCCAGGAGTAGCTGCGCCACCTATGGTTTCGGCCAAATTATCATATCGACCTCCACCACACACAGCATTCTGCGCGCCAAGAGCCCCAGAAAGAATTTCATAAGCCGTCTTTGTATAGTAATCTAATCCTCTTACTAAACGCTTATCTATATGGTAGTGAGCACCAATTCTATCAAGCCCTTGCAAGACTGCGTCAAAATGCTCACGACACTCATCACATAAGCTCGAATAGATATCTGGCGCACCTTCTGTTATCTCCTTACACCCGGCCTCCTTACAGTCTAAAATACGGAGAGGATTGCGCTCAAACCTATTTTGACAGGTTTTACAGAGCTTATCCATTCGGGGAGCAAAGTACTCTTTTAGCCGCTCTCTATAAACAGGACGACATTCAGGACACCCCACAGAGTTTATTACTACTTCCAAGTTCTGCAACTCTAGGCGATGGAAAAGCTCAAGAGAAAGACCGATGACCTCAACATCAACCATAGGATTGGAGGCGCCAAGGCTCTCAAAGTCCAGTTGCCAAAACTGACGGTATCGTCCTTTCTGTGGTCTCTCATATCGAAACATCGGGCCAGCACACCATAGTTTTACCGGCTGAATAGTGCCGTTCATATTATGTTCCAAATAACAACGGACCATAGAAGCCGTAGCTTCTGGACGAAGCGTTAAACTTCTGCCTCCGCGGTCTTCAAAAGTGTACATTTCTTTCTCTACCACGTCCGTCGCTTCTCCAATACCACGGGCAAAAAGGTCTGTTTGTTCAAAAATTGGCAGATGAACCTCAGAGTAGCTAAAATTCCTGGCCACCTCAGATGCTGTTTTCAAGACATATGCCCATTTCCACGATTCTTCAGGGAGTATATCCCTCACACCTCTCGGTGCCTTTATATCTGTCATAAAGCCTACCTCCTATTTATGAGGAATAGTGTATATATCAAATATCAATTGTAAGCGTTATGTAGTTTTATACATTATGCAGGTAAGTATAAACACTCACTGCAAATTTCTCCAGTGGGAAAATAAGGGGGGCAAAAAAGAAAAGCGCAACGGCCTTATTCTGCCGTTACGCCTGTCTGTTTCCTACGGCACATAAAACAAAAAACTATCGAGATTCAAGCTGGAATTTGATAGCTGTCCTTTCTTCGTCATCAATCTCAATTTTCGCAAAAGCAGGAATACAGATTAAATCAATCCCATTAGGAGCTACATACCCCCTTGCAATGGCAATCGATTTCACCGACTGGTTCACTGCGCCAGCTCCAACAGCTTGGACCTCTACCGCCCCCTTCTCGCGAAGAACAGCTGCTATGGCTCCTGCTACGGACTTGGGCTGCGATTTTGCAGAGACTTTGAGAACTTCCATAAAATTCGACCTCCCTTGATAAGCGCCGCAAGAATATAGTAAAGTGCTTGTTCTTTTGCTTAAAATACAAAAGTTTCACTATTTGAAACAAGTATAGTAGCATTGTAAGTCTTTTGGCAAGTGTTTAGCAACAAGAAAGATGAAATTTAATCAATAGTTTCATTAACTATTATTTTTTTATAATCCTCTTTTTCTCCGCAGAAGGCGATTTTGATCCACAAATCTAGGATATGGCAAATGATAAACTTTCCCCTCATCAGGATCTATGAGATGAATAGAAAGTAAACCATTAAGATATATTTCCCTGCCAACACATTCTGGCATGTATTGGTCGTGCCCGAAAAGATTTAATGCACCACTGCTCCGAGGTAACCCCTTATAATCATGGCTGAGATTGAAGTGTAATCCTTTAAGAGTCACCTTACCACTCCATTTTACCGTCTCACTACGTTTAAAAACCTTTTTTACATTCTCTCCATTATCATGATTCCCTAACACTATAATAACATCTCGTTCTCCATCCTCTTCCAGAATAGGGGCTAGAGAGTATAATTTCTGGCAATACTGTGGTAAAGAGAAAGGATATAAGCCAAGTTTTATTTCATCCGCCAAATCTCCTGTATGAATCACAGCACGAGGGTTAAAGAATTTAATAAGCCTCTTAAGAACAGGATAGAACGATGATGGGGTATCGGAAACATGCAAAAAAGCTCTATTCTTCAGATGCGTTAAATCATCAGGAATATAGAGCATATCAAACAGCTGAAAAACAATTTTTTTCCATGTTCCCATACACATCACCTCTAGACTATTTGAAATTTTACCACTTTTATACCAAATTGTAACTAGGAAAACATGGTACCATACAAAGAGTTAGCAGAGTATAGGAGGAACAAGAAGATGTCGGCATCAACTTCAAATACGGCGTTTCCCATAGCAAAAGAACTGGATATTTCTGTATCTCAAGTAGAAGCTGTCAGCTTTCTTTTAGACGAAGGTTGTACTATTCCTTTCATCGCCCGATATAGGAAAGAAGCGACAGGCAGCCTTGACGAAGTCATGATAGTTCGCATTCGAGATAAAAAGAACGAGCTTATGGAAATGGAGAAACGTCGAACGTCTATCCTAAAATCTCTTTCTGAACGAGAGCTGCTGACGGAAGAACTTAAAACAGCTATCTTGGGGGCTCCCAATCTTATAGTTCTCGAAGACATCTACCTTCAATATCGTCCTAAGAGAAGGACACGTGCCAGCATCGCCACAGAGAAAGGCTTGGCTCCTCTCGCTGAAAAAATCCTGAAACAAGAGGGAGGAGTTCCCTTTTCTTATAGCCAGGATTACGTTGATCCAGAGAAGGGCATCAACTCCGTTGACGAAGTCCTACAAGGGGCTATGGACATTCTGGCCGAAAAAATAAGTGAAGATAGGGCGACACGTTCGTGCATCCGCCGCATTTTTGTAAGAGAAGGTATAGTTGTATCATCTGTAGCAAAAGGGATGGAAGAAAAGGGGATAAAATACCAAAACTATTTCGAATGGAAGGAAAAAGCGCTTGCCGCTCCATCCCATCGTATTTTAGCCTTATTCAGAGGGGAAAAAGAAAGGTACTTAACTCTACGAATACGCCCAGAAGATGACCGTTGCTTACGGGAGATAAAAAAACACTTCGTACGCTCTCAAAATGAGGAAAGTAAAATTGTTGAAAAAGCAGTAGAGGATGGGTATAAACGGCTTCTTGCCCCCTCTATGGAAACAGAACTGAGAAATGCCCTTAAAAAAAAGGCTGATGAACAGGCTATTACCGTTTTCGCTCAGAATATCAGAGAAGTACTCATGGCCCCTCCTCTCGGACATAAGAATATTCTCGCTATCGATCCCGGATTTCGGACTGGATGCAAAGTTGTGTGCCTTGACCGTCAAGGAAAGCTTGTTCACACAGAGACAATATTTCCTCACCCCCCACAGAAACGGGAAGAAGAATCTGCTCAAAAGGTCCTAGATATGATGAAACGTTTCTCTATTGAGGCCATTGCAATCGGGAATGGAACCGCAGGAAGAGAAACAGAGAGTTTCATACAAAACATATCTTTTCCGAAGAAACCAATTATTGCAATGGTCAACGAAAGTGGAGCCTCTGTATATTCAGCCTCTGAAATTGCAAGACTGGAGTTTCCCGACTATGATGTAACAGTACGAGGAGCTATCTCTATAGGACGACGCTTAATGGATCCGTTATCTGAACTTATCAAAATAGATCCTCGCTCTTTAGGCGTCGGGCAATATCAGCATGACGTAGACCCCAAAGCATTGAAGCAGGCTCTTGACGATGTGGTAGCCAGCTGTGTTAATGCTGTTGGAGTGGACGTTAACACTGCAAGTAAGGAACTTCTTACTTTTGTTTCTGGAGTAGGCTCTCAACTCGCAGAAAATATTGTACGATATCGAGAAGAAAACGGCTTATACCAAACAAGAGAAGATCTGAAAAAAGTCCCTCGTTTAGGCCCTAAGGCTTTTGAACAAAGTGCGGGCTTTCTTCGTATCCCTGAAGGGAACAACCCTCTTGACGCGAGTGCCGTTCATCCAGAAAATTATGGACTCGTAGAAAAAATAGCTCAAGATTTGGAGACTACTATCCATGCGCTCATAACAGACAACAAACTTCGCAAAAATATATGCTTAGATCGGTACGTTACAGGGGAAATTGGGCTCCCAACTTTACAAGATATAATGGCTGAACTTGAAAAGCCCGGGCGTGACCCACGCCAAAAGTTTGACAGCTTTGTTTTTGCTGAAGATATAACGGATATATCGCATCTACGAAAAGGGATGATTTTACCGGGGATTATTACAAATGTCACGGCTTTTGGAGCATTTGTGGATATTGGCATCCATCAAGATGGGCTTATCCATATAAGTGCCCTTTCCGATCATTTTATAAAATTTCCCCAGCAAGTTGTTTCTCCAGGCCAACGGGTTGAAGTTATGGTGATAGCACTTGATATAGAGAGGAAAAGAATCTCTCTATCCATGAAAAAAAGTGACTTGATAAGGCAGGTGGAGCCCCATCCATGGAACGAGCAAGGGAAAAAGCCTTAAAAAGAGCAGGGATATGTTTCTTTTGTATTTGTTCTCTTGTGTTGTGCCCTTTCGGCGTCTTTTCTAGAGAAAATGAGGGTGGAGTTCCTATTTTAATTCTCGACTCTTACCATAAGGGATACCCTTGGACCGACAGTGTTATCAAGGGTATCCTAACCTCGCTTCATAATGCCTCAATTAAAACAACACCCTACATAGAGTACATGGATTCCCGACGGCTATCTTCTCAAAAGCTCTATCCTTCTTTAAGCAAACTTTACCCCATAAAATATTCTCAAACTCCTCTCGCAGCTATTGTGTGTTCTGGTGATGAAGCTTTCAATTTTCTTTCTCTTTATGGACCAAAGATTTTCCCCGGCATACCCATAGTCTTTACAGGGATTCGAAATATAAAATCACCTATCCAGCAACCCCTTTTGAGGAATTACACCGGTACAGCTCAACATACACCTTTTTTAGCAATGGTGGATGTTATTATGCGGTTACATCCTACCGTCAAAAAAATTATTGTCATTGGGGATACAACAACGGCGGGAGAAAAAGATGTTCAACAGCTCAAAGAAATTTTAACGAGGCAAAAAGATTATATCGAGTCTTTATTTCTTATCTCCCCTACCTTTGAATTATTAAAAAATGCTCTTTCAGAAGAAAGCAAAAGTACAGTTATTATCATTACGTCTTATTTTCTAAACATCCAGGGAGAAAACTGTGCGCTACAGGAAGGAATAAATATTATCCGTTCTATGGGGGATTTTCCTATTTACTCTCATTTAGACGGAGTCCCTTTGCTTAATGGAGTTCTCGGAGGCCCTATCAATCATGGAGAAGAGTTCGGCCATACAGCTGCAAAGATGGTGCTACAAATTCTTTCTGGACGGGCCGTTAAGGATATTCCCATTCGAGAATCTCAACGAATACATTGGCTTTTTAACTATCGCGAGATAAAAAAGTTCGGCATCTCCACATCGCAACTCCCCAGCAACAGTACTATAGTGAATGATCCTTTAGAGGAAATTAAGGAACATTACCATTTCATCGTAGCTAACCTTCTTGTTATAGCTACATTAGGTACTTTGAGCATTCTCCTTTTCAGTAAAATTATGCACCGCCACCATGTTAATGCCGCTCTTATGGAGAACAAAGAATCTCTTAGCGGACTTATAGAAGGGGCACCTGAAGGAATCGTTCTTTTAAATGGGGAAGGATATATATCAAGAGTCAATAAGGAATTTTGCAAAATGTTTAATTATAAGGAGGGCTCTATTCAAGGGGAAAATCTCGCTCAATATATCTCAACATCTGAAGAACGAGTACAGAAAACATCTGAGCTCGTAAAATTATCCCTAAATAAACGTTTCAAAAACATAGAGCGGTTCCAGAATAAAAAGGACGGAACTCCTCTGCCTGTTTCTATGAGTGGATTTCCTGTGGAGAGATTGAGTGGGGAAAAAGAAGCTTTTTTACTTTTTCAAGATCTAACCCGTAAAAAAGCGCAGGAAAGGGCTTTGGCCTTACAATTTCACCTGGAATCTCTCCTCTCCACCGTTTCTTCCCAACTTGTTCTTTCCAGGGATTTTGAAAATGCTATACAAAATGCCCTTCAGGAAATAGGGAAACGTTTAGGTTTGTTAGGATGTGGATTATATCAAAGTAAAATAGAGGCTCCAAACGTATTTCACATTGGGAAAAAGTGGTTCTCTCCTATTTATGAGGGAACGCCCTCGGATTTTTTTACATTTTCTTTTAAAGAAGAACACATTAAATATATAAAAAAAGAGATCCCTGTCACTTTTCCAATAGAGAATAGTTTTCTCTCCGGCCTAAATGCTACTGCCCTCCCTTTCAAAACAAGAGAGAACAGAAATGGGGTTCTTATGCTTCTCTATCAAGAAACAACTCACACGTGGGCTTCTATTAACACTTCTGTTCTCGAAGTGCTTGCAAGCACCATCGGAGAAACATATAAAAAGAAAGAAACACAAGATGAATTGCTCCATACTATCTCCAGATTGAGAGAGACATTTCAATCTACTATTGCTACTATCGGCCATATTATAGAAATGAAAGACCATACCACTTCCGGCCATCAAGGACGAGTCGCTCAACTGAGTCTTGCTATAGCAAAGAGAATGGGATGTTCTTCCATTATCCAAGAAGCAGTCTATAATACGTCCCTCGTTCACGATTTGGGGAAATTGTATATCCCGAGCGAAATTCTTACAAAACCAGAAAAGCTCTCCTCGCTAGAATATCAAATCGTTCAACAGCACCCTCGATTTGGTTTTGATGTGCTGAAACAAGTTCATTTCCCATGGCCTGTAGCTGAAATAGTCCTTCAACATCACGAAAGGCTGGATGGATCTGGTTACCCTGAGGGACTAAAAAACAGCCAAATACTGTTAGAGGCAAAGATTATTGCAGTGGCGGATGTGGTGGAAGCTATGACATCCCCTCGTCCTCACAGAGGTCCCTACGCTATAGAAAAGGCTTTAGACGAAATCGACAGAGGAGCTGGACATCTTTATGACCCCTCTGTCGTATCATGCTGCGTAAACTTATTTAGAGAAGAGCACTTTGAATTTTCCAACTCTAGATCTTCTCCCTTGTAATAAAAACGCTTAAAGCTTTGTATATGCTTCTAATGCTTTGGAGGGTATAGAGCCTTTTGTCGAATCCATCCACTGCAACTCTTCAAAGCTAACGTCTGCTCCAAAAAGATGGTTCCCTCCTGTATCGTAATGACGAGCTGCTTTAATAGCATATTTTTTCTCTGCAGAATTAAAAACATAATCATATTCACTAAAATACAAGGTTTGAGCTTTAGCTTCCTCCAAACCAGCTTCTGCTACTAACGCCTCCACCATCTGTTTCTTTCCAGCCGCCGCTGCATAATAAACTCTTACTGTAGTGAGAGGCATTGAATCAAGCTCATCAACCTTTACCATATACCACCTCAGCTTGTTCTCATCTGCACCTAAATCTACTCGAACATCCCGAGGCTCCGCAAATATAGGTTGACTCGCCACAATTAATATAGCCAAACAAAAGACAAACATACCCCAAAAAACCTTTTCTTTTCGCGTCACTCCTTACCCCTCCTTTCTAGTTCTATTCTGCCATGCATTTATAAACCAGAATCTCATGAAAAACAACCGTATTTCTCGCGATGCCTACTTTTATTCGATCGTTATATTAAACCCCTTTTTCTTGAAAAGGCAGACACAAGCATCTACTACTTGAGGATCTAAAGCCGAACCCTTTAACCGATCCAACTCCTCTAGAGCTTCTGTTAAACCAAGAGCTGGTCTATATGGCCGATGAGAGCACATTGCTTCCACTATATCTGCTACCCCTATGATACGGGCAGACAACAATATTTCATCTCCCTTTAAACCTCGAGGATACCCAGAACCATCGAGACGTTCATGATGCTGATACACAGTCTCTGCCAAGGGCCAAGGGAACTCTATGCGGCTAAGAATAATGTATCCTGCTTCTGCATGGGTTTGAACAAGATTATATTCCACCTCGTTCAAAGGACCTGGTTTACTTAAAATCTCCGAGGGAATCTCTACCTCTCCTATATCATGTATTAAAGCAGCTTTCTCTATATTTCCAATCTCCTCATCAGGCAACCCCAATTCTTCCGCTATAGCACGAGAGAGAATCGCTACCCTCTTTTGATGCCCCAAAGTTAAAGGATTTTTCTTCTCCGCTATAAGCGCCATAACTCCTATAGTCTGCTCCCAAGCCCGTAAAACTTTACTGAAATTTTGCGAGGCGGCAAGCTCTACCTCTTTTCGAAAGGAGACATCAGATATTGTGCCTTGGAGGTAAATGATTTTCCCCTTCTTATCTCGCAATACTGTCGTACGTGCATCCACCCAGATGTTCTTCCCGTCTCTCGTTACAATGCGATATTCCAGAGAAAATTCCTCATCCCCAGCTTCTTCGTGTTTCTGAACCTGCTGAAGTATCCTTTGACGATCTTCCTCTTTAATGATGGAGAGGAAAGGACCTTTCTCTCCTTTAATCTCCACCGGAGTATACCCCCACTGGCTTATATTCTCAGAAACATACTCTACGGGCCAACCTTCCTCTGCTTTCCAACGAAACAAAACTACGGAGCTTTCTTTCACCACGGTCATAGCATAATATAATTGTTCATCTCTATCATGTTCACGTGTTAAATCGTGAAAAACTAAGAATGCACTCTCCACATCTTTGCCTGAAAAAAAAGGAACCACAGAGAACTCACAAGGGAAGAAAGTTCCATCCTTGCGGACACACTGCACAATAGTTCTCGCAAATTCATCTCCTCTATTGATGCTTCGAGCTATAGAGACCGCTCGTCTCTTAAAAAAATCTGGAACTACAATGTCGATAACATTTTGGTCTAAAAGCTCATGCGTAGCATACTGAAAAAGCTTCAAAAAAGCTTCATTGGCACGCTGTATTGCCCCCAGCGCATTCACTAGCACTATAGCATCCTCAATATTATCAAAGAGATTGTTTAAAAGAGCCTTCTCACGATCCATCATGTAATTAACCAGTACCTCTCTAGATAAATTGGAAGCTTTCGCTCAAAGAGAAAATATGTACAGCATCTCTATAATTACAATAACGGGTCCAAATCTTATTAAATAGTATAACATTACCCTGGAATGATGCCTCATTAGGAACTCCCAGAAAAAACATACATAGCGCTAAATAGCGCGATAAAGTCGTTAGCTGTTTGGTTTTCGCTCTTACTAGACAGCTTACAATTTTGCCTTTATAAAATGAAATATGGTTTTGTTCTGACAGTTCAAAAACAAGACGCTCATTAGGGAAGG
Organism: Aminobacterium mobile DSM 12262; assembly: GCF_000526395.1. Taxonomy (NCBI): domain Bacteria; kingdom Thermotogati; phylum Synergistota; class Synergistia; order Synergistales; family Aminobacteriaceae; genus Aminobacterium; species Aminobacterium mobile. Next base: position 280,916 of record NZ_JAFZ01000002.1, read on the forward strand.
GGTCTCTTTATGCAAGAAAACATACCAAAGGGCTGCAATTCTTTATGTCGTGCCTGCGCTCACAGAAATATAACAAGCGAAGAAAGTGCAGAACAAAAGATGGCATGGCTAGCCCATGCGCTATCTCCTTGGGGAAAGGAGCTACGCTCCATCAAAACTCCCCTAGCTCAAGAGCGATGGGGATATCGAGAGAAAGTAAGTCTTTTAACCCAATGGAGTCAAGAAGCTCGATGGCAAATAGGAATGATAGCTTGCAAGCATTTTGTCAATCTCCAGACATGTCCTATACACTCGGAACGGGTTCGTAAAATGATTCTTTGGATTTCAGAATCAATACCTACTCCAGAAATATTTTCTCTATCTTTATATGCACAGACAGGAAAACAGGCAACTCTTATTCTAAAAACAAATGTAAAACCCGATCTTTGCTGGTTAGTCGAACACGAAAAATATCTTTCTCAAACAGGAATTGAGGGGCTTTGGCTTCATCTTCATCCTTCCGCTGGTCGTCGCCTTTTCGGGAAAAGAAATTGGCATCTTCTGTGGGGTAAACCTCGATCATATAATGAAATGGGCCTAATATATGGCCCCACAGCCTTCCAACAACTTATTCCCAATCTTTATATACAATCTCTTCGAGAGGCCCAGGATTTCCTGACGCCTCAAAAAAATGATAGTATTATAGATTTATACTGTGGAAGTGGAGCAAGTCTTAGGCTATGGACAATTTTCGGGGCTCGAACTATAGGCGTAGAAATATCAGCAGAAGCTGTAGAAAACGCCTCTATAAACGCTCCTCTTGCTCAGATCTTAAGAGGAACATGTTCCCTTCGCATTCCTCAACTCAACGAATGGGCAAAAAACACGCCCCTTCAACACCGATTAGCCTATGTCAATCCTCCTCGTGTAGGATTAGAACCAGACGTTAGGCATTGGCTCGCTACGGAATATCGCCCTCTGCGCCTCGCTTATCTTTCTTGCAATGCTGGCACTTTAGCACGAGATCTCGCTTTTTTTGAAGGAAACGGGTATTTCGTAGAACACATCACACCCTATGATTTTTTCCCCAATACATACCATGTAGAAACCCTTACCCTTCTTCAAAGAAAAGGAGAATGTCCATACTTTCATCTCGGGCTAAACAAATTTCATTATGAAACATGCTCGTCTTCCCTTGTTATCAAGAAAGTCTGCTTTTCAAAAACAACTTTATCAGTTTAAACCACATTAAACTGAGCAAAGGCAACAAAAAGGTGATAACTCCATCCATAAAATCCAAAGAAGAGAAGTGAAAAATCTGGCGAAAAATCGGGATGGACATAGTAGAGATAAGCATTAAAGAAGCTCCTGCTACCACTAGCCAAAAAGCCTTATTAGGGATTTTGAAAATAGTTAACGTCCCTTGTGTCCATGATCTATTGGTCATAATAAGACCTAAATTAGAGAGAACCAAAACAGCAAAAGTGATAGTTCGTGTCTTTTCTGGAGAAAATCCTGCGAAGACACAAGCTATGAGAACTCCAAGTGCAAGGGCAAGGACACCCAGCCCCTGCAACACGGCTAAAGTTACAGTTGCTCTATCAAAAAGAGGCTTCAAAGGATTTCGAGGCTTTCGATCCATAATATTTTCTTCCTCCTGCTCTGCCTCAAATACTACTGAACAGGCCGGATCAATAATCAATTCCAAAAATACTATGTGAACAGGAAATAAGACTAACGGCCATTCCTTAAAGAAAACAGGGATCAGTGACAAGCCAGCAATGGGAACATGGACAGCCACGACAAAAGCCAAAGCTTTTCGAATATTATCAAAAATACGCCGCCCCATTCGCACAGCTTTTACAATAGAAGAAAAATCATCATCCACTAACACGAGGGCTGCCGATTCTCGAGCGACATCAGTACCACGTCCACCCATGGCTATGCCAATATGAGCACTTTTAAGAGCCGGGGCATCATTGACTCCGTCCCCTGTCATAGCTGTGACCTCACCGTTTGATTTAAGAGCCTCTACGATTCTTAATTTTTGTTCTGGAACAACTCTGGCAAAAATATTGACAGAACGTATTTTTTCTTTCAACACTTGGTCAGTCATATTTTCCAGCTCTGGGCCAATGATAACAGCATCTGGATTGCGTAGTCCAATAGTCCGGGCTATATTTTTAGCCGTGCCAGGATAGTCTCCAGTAATCATGATAGTACGAATTCCTGCAGAGTAACAGCTCTGAATTGAAGCAGCTACATCCTCACGGACTGGATCAAGAAGGCCTACAAGTCCGACAAATTCAAAATAGAAATCATGCTGAATATCTGGAAGCTTTTCCTTCTGAAATTGGGCTTTTGCAACTCCAAGAACTCGCAGCCCCTCATCGGCCATCTTCTCTACCCACTTCTCTACCTGTGCCTTTGCATTCTCATCCATATGACACAAATCTACTATGGCTTCAGGAGCTCCTTTAGCTGCTATCTCCCAACTTAATCTATCTGGTGAATGCCATACATTCGACATGGCCAGCAACTCTGGCGAGAGAGGATATTCTCTTACAAGCGCCCAGTTGGCATGAAGGTGCTCTGTCCCTTCCAATAACTTCTCTCCAGAACGCAAAATAGCTTTCTCCATGGGATCAAAGGGATCTTTTTGGCTGGCCAACATGGCATATTCCAGTAAAGCATGATATGTTTCAGGGAATGGATCATCGTCCTGTTCCGGCCCCCAGCACTCCCCTACAACACATAATTTTCCTATGGACATTTTATTTTGTGTGAGGGTTCCAGTTTTATCTACACAAAGAACAGAAGCTGCGCCAAGAGTTTCAACTGCTGGAACTCGTCGAGTAAGCACGCCTTTCTGAGAAATTCGCCAGGCTCCCAAGGCCAAAAAAATCGTGAGGACCACTGGAAATTCCTCCGGAAGGGTAGCCATGGCTAATGCAATTCCTGCAAGAATAGCCTCTAACCAGTTTCCTCGAAGCATCCCGTATACAACGACAAGGACGGAACAAAAGATCAATCCGAGAATGGAGAAATCCTTAACTATTCGGCTTGTTTCTTTTTGTAATAATGTGTCTTCTTCTTTTACAGACTGGAGGGCCTTGCCGATTGTGCCCATTTCTGTATTGATACCAATGCCTGTAACTTCAGCTACACCTTGTCCCTTGACAACCAAGGAACCTGAATAAAGAAAGGGTAGATCGTCTCCACCTGGGCGACCTGTTTCCAAATGGCCGTCCCACGGTTTTTTACGAACTGGAACAGACTCTCCTGTAAGCATAGATTCATCTACGGAAAGATTAACACCTGCAATGAGCCTCGCATCGGCAGGAACACGATCTCCCTCCGAAACTACTATGACATCACCTCGTACTACTTCTCGGCCAGGTATTCTCTTTTGCTCACCTTCCCGCATAACAAGAGCTCTCGGGCTAGAAAGATCTCGTAAGGCTTCAAGAGCTCGTTCTGTTTTTCGTTCTTGATAGATGGTAATGCTCATAACTGCAAAAACAAAAAACAGCAATAATGCCGCCTCACGCTTTTCTCCCAAGAGAAGATAAAGAATTCCACAAGCGACAAGGAGCAAAAACATCGGCTCTTTACCCACTTCTATAACTATGTGAAGGAAACTTTTATGTGCGGTGGAAGGGAGTTCGTTAAAACCTTCTATTTTCTGACGGTGATCTACTTCTGATTCAGATAAGCCCTGGATTTGAGCTGCTTGAAACAGGTCTTTAATTTCAGTCATATTTTTCTCCTCGCTTCCTCACAAAGACAGGATTCTTGCCAGATTTGCACGGGAAGTGGGTATAACAACTTCCGCCCCAAAAACGTCAGCATACGAAAAACCCCCGCTAGGACATAAGATCTATATCTACGTCCCGCGGGGGAATAAATGTTCCCGCTGCCTCATGAAGGCCCAGCTGCACCTTTTATTATATAAAGGCCGCCTGTTCACCATTTTGTGGAATTATACAGTAAGATAAGAAGCAAAGTCAATAAAGGTGATACTTAATCATAATGACAGACGACGGTTACATACACCTAGTGCAACGGGCTCATTTTCAAGATCTGGTACCATTATTGGTTCATAGAGAGCACCAAGTTGACCATTTGAAGGAAGTTATCATTCATATCTTTTGTTGCATCTTCTCCCTTTTTGACTTTTTCCCTCACGGTATAAATAAATTTTCTCCATTCGTCATTGACCCCAGCCTCGTAGAATTCGTTATATTTAAAGTTTCCCCTTTGAGCTTCATAAACTGTTCCATCAACGAGAGCTTTAGGTGTAGCGTTTGCCCCCATCAGGAAAGGAATAGAATATCCGTAGGCTGGTAATGTTACAAAAATAGTCGTCAAAGCTTCTGGGTTTTCGGGATCAATTAAAATCGTGGCGCTCGACTGTGCTCGGGCAAAATTCCACAAGGCAGAGTGTTTTGAAACCTTGGGTGAATTAACTAATTCAATAGTTATATTCCCATAGTTTGTGACAAGGGCATCTTCAGGCGAACCATAATCATTTTCCCTAGAGACAGTGAAATATATCCCCTCATATTCATCCCCTGCATATACAAGGGGAGGACTCTCTCTTTCTTCTATAATCTTATAGCAATTATCCGCTATCTGAAGAATTTTCCCTCTTGCATCAACAAACAAATAATTAGTCCCTAACTTTCCACTGGCAATATATCCCTTCTCTGCAAAAGAATGGAGAACTTCTTTTGCTTCGTCAATGTTTTTACAGTGCTCAGCGATATAACGGGGAATGTAGTGATTCATAAATCCGTCATATTTAGGAGGATCAACGTAGGGTAGCTCTCCCTCGTAAGGACCAACATAACATTCTTTATGTTGCCACTGGGCTGGGACATCTGCGCCTCCTGCAAGACCTTTCTCGTTAACAAAAAACGACACTCCTGTATCTGCAGTACCCATTTCTCCGAAAAACTTATACGGTTTTTTATCACCTGGAGGCACTTTTGTTATTTTCTTAAGATAGGCTGATTGTAGATCTACAGCGGTTTCCCTCGTTTTATGAAAAATAATCTGTCCATCCCTTGTTGCCGGTGGAGCAACTGCAAATGAAGTACATCCTACTCCTTCATAAAAAAGGGCTAAATCCCTGTATCTTCCAAAAGTGAAAGCAATGTAAAGCTCCCGATCTATTCCAACCTTATCAGCAATAGCGTTAAGCTCATCGATCCAATAAGAACAATTAATCTTCTTGGAAAGGTCTATTGAAAGCTTCGCGAATTGCCTTAGCTGGTCTTCTTTACCCTCAGCTCGTGACATAAATGTATTGTATGCCCTTAAAATAGAATCTCGGTTGACTTCTCCCCACATTGCCCCTACTTCAGCTGCTGATCCTTGCAAAAAAATCACTTCATCTGAAGGGACTGCAGCAAAAGCAGAAGTACTAAAAAGAACCGTTATAGTCGTCATTAACACTATTAAACGCTTCATTTTAATGCCTCCTTTTGATAAGAATGGAGGAGTCTTTACCTCCTTCATTCTTAAAAAAATAGAGCACCCCAAAAACTCTTTCTTCTACTTGCTACATACACTTAGTACAACGTGCACATTCCACTCTATAAAATCTTGTTAGGATTGAGGTAAGTACTGATTTTCCAACTCTCTGAAAATATTAAAACCTACGAGTTCTTTAAAATCTTTAAAGGGTGCCACTAAATCATTTCGCCCTTCTGCTATTTTATCCCCGCTTATCGCTTCAAGGTATGTTGTCATTCCCTTAATAGCTGCAAATAACGGACCGACAGGAATACTGACTCGACCAACTTTCATCTTTTTCAAAGTTTCAATGGGGATAAGGGGGGTTTTTCCTCCACTCACTGCATCGAATAAGTTGATACTAATTGGGGCTTTTACTTCATCAATAATTTTTTGAATTTGCTCTTTTGATTGTGGAGCCTCAACAAAAATTAAATCAGCTCCTGCATCTGCATAAGCATTAGCTCTTTTTATAGCCTCATCAACTCCAGCTACAGCAATAGCATCTGTACGAGCATTAATAACGAAGTCGGGATCCAGTTCATTTTTCGCAGCGACACAAGCTTCGATCTTCAGAACCATTTCTTCCTTAGAAATAATCTGTTTCCCTTCAAGGTGCCCACATCGCTTAGGGAAAAGTTGATCTTCAATATTCATACCAGCAGCACCAATACGGATCAATTCTTTCGTCACGTACATGGCGTTAATACTACTTCCAAACCCCGTATCGGCATCAGCCATAATAGGTATATCCACCGCATTCACTATATTTTTGGTAAAACTCAACATTTCCCCGAAAGAAAGAAATGCCATATCAGGCAAACCAAGCCACGTGGCAGATAGCCCAAAACCACTCACTTGAAGAGCTTCAAAACCAGCCTTTTCTATAAGTTTTGCAGAAATGGCATCATGGGCTCCTGGACAAACAAGTGCTCTTCTTTCAAAAATCATTTTTTTAAGACTGGTTGTTTTTCTCAATGTTAATTCCCCCATCAATAAGAATACGTTCTCGCTTTAAAAGTGCCCTGTTCCATATAAAAGCCACAACCACTGCTATTCCACCAGCTATAGAAACTCCAACGTTTGGGAATAGGAGCAAAATACCACCTGCTAAAAAAAGAACTCGGCTCATTAAAGCTACAACGCCCTTTCCAAACCCGAAAAAACCATACGCTATTGCTATAGAACCCACAAAACCAGTAACTCCATGACATAAAATAGAAGGGAGCGGTCCTCTGCCCACAAGAGATGGATTGAGCGCAAAAAAATAAGGCAGTATAAACGCTACAGCTCCAAGTTTAATGGCATTAAGCCCAGTCTTTACCCAGTCCCCCTTAGAAATACTGGCTGCAGCAACAGCTGCGGTACAGGTAGGAGGAGTTACCCCTCCTAAGATCGCCCAATAAATAAAGAAGAGATGAGCAGCAACCTCATCAATGCCAATTTTCAACAACGGAGGAACGAGAATAGAGACAGAAAGGACGTAAGTAGGAACTACCGGTAGGGATGTACCTAAAATAAACGGAACAATTGTAGCAACAAGAAGAGCTATAAAAATATTGGATCCTCCATGCTTTAATATCAAGCCACTTACTTTAGGAGCTATGCCAGTAATTCCAATGAGGTTCACCAACACACTGACGGAGACAAGAATTGGAACAATTCTTGCTACATCGGCTCCACCCTCAGCAAGCGCCGATAAAATTTTTTGGGGTGTTTCTTTGATTTTCCCTTTCGTAAAATCACATATGGCCAATATTATTATGGTAGAGATACTCGCGTAAAAACCCGCCTTAAGAAGAGGCTGTCCCACTGTTATAAGATAAAGAAGAATAACGGTGGGGATAATAAGTCCCGCCATCCGCTCAAAAGTAAGGACATCTTTCCACTTAGGAATTTCCTCTTCAGGGACGGCAGAGAGCCCCCTCCGCTTCGTCTGAAAATGAACACCGCTGAATACGCCCGTATAAAAGAGGAAGCATGGTAGTATGGCGTAACCTATGATCTTCATATAAGAGATATTCAGGAATTCAGCCATCATAAAAGCCGTAATACTCATAATTGGAGGAGTAATGCCTCCTCCGGAAGAGGCTATGGCTTCTACCGCTCCTGCAAATTCAGGGCGATATCCAAGGCGCTTCATAAGCGGAATAGTATAGCTTCCTGTAACCATAACATTTGCTACAGAACTGCCCGAAATGCTTCCAAAAAGGGCACTTGAGACTACCGCCGCCTTCGCCGGTCCTCCAACAAAACGGCCTGTAAGAGCTAGCGCTAAATCAATAAAGGTTTTACCTCCTCCTGTAGCAGACAGTAATGATCCGAAGATAATAAACATAGCTATAAAGGTAGCGGACATACCGGTGACACTACCGAACAACCCGAGGGGAGAAAAATATATAGAGTTCATAATAAACTCAAAGGACAATCCTCGTATCTTCCAAATTCCTCCTAAATGAGGAGCTACGTATATATAGAGGAAAAGCAAAGTGACAATAATAGGAATAGCTGGTCCTACAGTTCGACGGGCAGCTTCTAAAACAATAATCATAAGTGCTGTTCCTAAAACAAGATCGAACGTTGTGGCTCCGCCAGGATTCATGTAAATTCCAAGAGCTTTACTTATGGCATTTATACATGCAATAGCAATAATTGCGATAAGGAATATATCCCAAAGATATGAACGATCATTATTGTTCTCCTCCCCTTGACGGAAAGGGCAGTGGAGTAACGCTATGGAAACCCCGAGGGCAACATGAAGAGCCCTCACTTGTATATCGAGTAAGTGCTGAAAAAACATGGGAACAATCAATTGCGTGAGAGAAAAAATAATACCGCTCCAGAACAAAATCTTATCTACGTGTTTTTTGAAAAAGTTTTGTAAATCCACCCTGTTCTACCCCCCTTGTTAACTTACTCTTTTCGAGGGTGCGGGAGGTAGGAAAAAATCCTACCTCCATTTTTACTATAGGATTTTTTACTTATACTCTGGTGGAATAAAATATTCTGGCACTTCTATACCTTTCTCTTTCGCATAACGAATGAGTCCGGCATGGGCAGGAATAAAGGCATCCTCTGGCGCATATTTAAAGTAGTCTGCCACAGGATCCCATCCTTTTACAGGAGAGTAAGCTGCCGCCACTTCTTCAAAACCTTCCATATAGGATTTAATAATGTTATAAGCCACCTCTTCAGACATATCCGCAGTAGCTACAGCCCCTGCTATAGGACACTCTTCCCATATAGGGCCTACATCGGGAAGTTGAGAGATAGTTCCTTTTTCAGTCTTTAAAAAGCTCATGCTGGGAATCTTTTCCCGTATTTTTTTCACATCTTCTTCTGAATATCCAATAACTGTTAATGGGTTCGTAATATTGACTTCTATCAGGGAAGCATCCATAGAATTTAACCCACTGGATTTCTGAAGCCCTACTATACGCCCTTCTTTCAGCGCATTTACTGCGTCTCCATACGCCATGGGCATAAGATTAATTTTCGTGCCCAAAATATCGTTATACTGCATAATGTAAGAAGCAGAAGCAGATCCTGGGATGCCTGGACAAAATCTCTTCCCTGCAAAATCCCCAAAAGATTTTATGCCAGCATCTTTTCTTACATAGAGACGATCGGCAAATACATTTCTCAAAAAGAGCCATCGAACGTTTGTATAAGGTTTTTCACCTTCAAAAGCTCCCTTGCCTTCATAAAGCTGAAGAGTAGATGGCAAATCGATACAGAGAGCAAAGTCAAAGACTCCATCGCGTACCTTTTTAAGATTATCTATACCGGCGCCACTCTCAACTACCGTTACGTTAAGCCCTACATTGGCCTTATTAATTACGTTGGCAGTAGCTACGCACCATGCGTAAACACCAGAGGCAGAAGAGGTACTTCCCATGTTCAAACTGGTCTCGCTCCCATATCCTGCGCCAACGATCCCGAAAGAGAAGATCACCAGCAGACATAACACAAATAACACTTTCCAATTTTTCTGCATTGTGGTTCCCCCTTTTTTTACTTTGGTCGTTTCATTCCAAAGATCTTGTTCTCCTAAATACGATCTAAGGAAAAGCCCGGGCCTTTTTTGTTTTTTAGTAACGAGTAGCCTTTCATCCCCCCCTTTTTAAGGTTCTGCTATCACTCCGCTACAGGTAACGTAAAGGTTTTGTTCTTTTTCAGATAGGGCGTTAGGCCTCCTTCAGAAAGAATGCTAATCATTATTTCTGGAAGAGATTCCATATGGATTTGTTGGTTTGTTGTGAGGTTATAAATCTTCTGTGAGGATAAGTCTATTTCCAATAAATCTTGATCTTGTATCTTATCAGTATTACAAATAAGAGCTGGGAGGCCTAAATTAATAGCATTTCTAAAAAATATACGCGCAAAAGATTTCGCTAAAATGGCACCAACTTTTGCATACTTCAGAGCAAGGACTGCCTGTTCCCGTGAAGAGCCACAACCAAAATTCAAGCCTGCCACCACGTAATCTCCTGGCTCCATTTTTTTATAAAATCCCGGAGAAATATCTTCAAAGACATGCTCTGCTAAAAAATTGTAATCGAGAGTTTTTGTATACTTCCCAGCTATAATGTAATCTGTATTTATATTGTCATCAAATTTATGAGCTTTTCCTTGAACCATAAAATTCCCCCCCTATTCATTCTAAAAACTGTCGAGGGTCAGTAATACGTCCCTTTACCGCCGAGGCAGCACAAGTAGCAGGGGAGGCCAGATAAATATTAGCTTTATTATTCCCCATACGGCCCTTAAAATTTCTGTTAGCTGTAGAGAGTACCACTTCTCCATCGCTAGGAACTCCTAAATGAGTGCCAGGGCACGGGCCACACCCTGGAGGAATAATAACGGCGCCGGCCTGAACAAGAGTTTCTATAATCCCTTCCTGCAAGGCTGAAACTAAAACATGGCGAGATGCTGGCGCTACAAGTAAGCGGCAACGAGGATGTACTCTTTTATCTCTCAATATAGCCGCAGCAATTCTAAGATCTTCTAATCTACCGTTCGTACACGTACCTACAAAAACTTGATGGATTTCCGTTCCCGCAAGTTCTTCTACAGGGCATACGTTATCAACCGCATGTGGAGATGCTATCTGAGGAACAATAGAGTCTGCTGCTATTTCTATAGTATTCTTATACTCAACATTATCATCATCGAAGACAGGAGAATAGTTTTTTTGAGTTCTTTCTGCCAAGTATGCCTCTGTTTTCTCGTCACACTCCATAATCCCCACTTTCGCCCCGCACTCAATTGCCATATTGCACAAGGTGAGCCTTTGAGAAACATCCATTGCATTAATAGTTTCCCCAGCGAAATGGAGCGCCAGATAGTCTGCTCCATCTGACCCCAGTCGGCCTATAGTATAAAGTATCAGATCTTTAGCGTACGTCCCCTGGGCCATGGATCCATAATAAGAAATTTTGAGAGTTTCAGGGACCTTCATCCATAGCTGTCCTGTGAGCATCACTCCACTCATATCTGTAGAACCTATTCCAAACGCAATGGCATTCACAGCACCATAAGTACAGGTATGAGAATCACAACCTACTACTATTTCCCCCGGAGTAACAAGGCCCTGCTCTACCATAAGCTGATGGCATATTCCCTCTCCGCCTTCAAAAAGACGTACTTCTTGTTCTTCGGCAAAATAGCGCATCATCGCATGAAGAAAACTTACCTGTTCATTGGGACAAGGTACGGCATGATCAAGAACAAGAACGAACCTCGATGGATCCCATATTTTCTTCTCTCCATATTCGAGAAATGCCTGTATGGCCCGAGGGGCCGTGCTATCATGAGCCATAGCCATATCTACGTTCACGATAGCAAAGTCCCCCGCCCGCACGTCCTGACCGCAATGAGAAGATATAATTTTTTCAACAATAGTTCTCCCTTTGGTCATATTTATGCTCCCACCTTCATTGCTACGATTACGTATCTCTTCTTAACAAAGCGGTGAGGTGTCTGATGTTTTCTACTTCTTCCAGATTCAAAACAGTGTCAGCTATTTTCTTTCTTCGCTCTTCGTCTTCAAATACTCGACCTGCCAGAGAATTAAATTTCCAAAGAAGTTCTTCTTTCGAGAAAGGATTAAGCGGATGCCCCTTGGGATACTCATTTTTTAGATGGAATGTCTGACCGTTATTCAAATCAATCTCAACGGTAATGGTATAACGAAGCTCTCGAGGAAGATTCTCTATATCAGGATTGGTATAAACTTCCACTTTTCTCGCTAAATCAAGAATTTTAGGATCCTGTATTTTTTCTTCTGTGAACTGCTCTACAAAGGCGTTGCCTTCAAGAAACGTGACAGCACACACATACGGATGGCTCAACTGTGCCGATACAACACTCGTTATCTCATCTGCAGGAACAGAATATTTGTGAGTGATAGACGTGGTTCCTACCCTAATTTTCTTTATATCTTCAGATTTTATCTCAGGATGGTCCGCTCTGAATTTTCGCAAGGCATCTATAGTTGTATGCTTGCTTCGGCAGGTCGAGTAAAACTTCAGCCCAATACCCAGTAACTCCCAACGACTGCCAAGTTCCCCAGCTGTACGCTCTATATCGTATACATCATCTGTGAAACAATTATAGAATCCACCAAACTTATTTTCAAAAACATCTTCAATACCGGTAAAACCTTCTTTTGCAAGGAGACCTCCCAAGATAGCTCCCTCAGAAGATTTAGAAGGTACAATTCGTTTGGCCATAGAGGCGAACTGAACAGCCTGAAGTCCACTTGACCAATTGCCTGTAATTCCCATTGCATGAACCATTTGTTCTTTAGAGAGCCCCAACATTTTGCCTACCCCAGCGGCAGAACCGAAAGGACAACATGAGCCCGTATTATTAAAACCTTGGTGGGCCAATTCAGTGCCAATAGGAGCAGCTATTCGACAAGCAACTTCAAAAGCTAGAACAGCAGATGTAAGAAAATCTTTGCCAGAAACATTGCCTAAAGTTTCCGCGAAAGCGGTAATACATCCAAGAACTCCGGTGGCAACATGTATAATGCCATCAGTATGAGTATCATCAAGTTCGAAAGAGTTGATAGCAGCGCCATTGAGCATCATAGCTGCTGTTACAGATGTTTTTTGGCTGGTCCCCCATATAGAGGCTTCCTGTCTATCCGTTCTCTCTAGAAGAACATCTCTATAAATCTTCATCCAAGGCGTAGTGGAGCCGAAAAGCCCGCAACCGTAAGCATCAAGAAGTACGTTTTTAAGATGGAACACAACTTCTTGAGGGATATCCTCGTACTTAAGGTTCACTATAAACTGAGAAAGACTATCGTTAATTCTGTCTGCCGTGGCCATCTAATGCTCTCCTCCTTTTCTGGTTCCCTAATATGACAGCATTTTGGTAAGATCCACTATTGGTTTTTCTGTTGGGTCTCCACTCATAACCCAGTTCATAACCTTGTCTGCTTTCTCACCAGAAAAAATATTATGTGTAACTTCTTTAAATTTTTCCCGTAGATCTTCGTCAGACATGGGATTTAATGGGTCTCCCTTGGCGTAATCTACAGTGGAACTCCATATTTGACCGTCTTTATTTCTGATTTCCACGATAGTGGTGCGCTTTTCAGGATAAGAGGCTTGAATCACAGGATCTTCCTCTATAACTATTTTTTGGGCTAAAGCTTTGATACGATCATCTTTAATGTTTTCTTCCGTATATTCCTGAAGCCCAGCTTTCCCCCTCACTAACATGGAACCTATGCCATACTGTATGCTCAACCGAGCGTGAAGCACTGTCTGATAGTCTGGGATATCGGAACCCTGTTTAGCATTTTGGTGGGTTCGAACCCGTATGCTCTCTATATCTTCGAGCGTAACAACATGCTCATTCTGAATATTCTGTACGGCTTCGACAGCATAATGGACGTAACGACAGGAACAATAAGGCTTGAAATAAATTTTCTGGAATTCCCACTCTTTTCCTAAATTTCGATCTACTATTTCAGGGGTAAAGGCATGAGAGAAACAATGGGCAAACCCTAAACGCCCTTCTAGAATTTCTTGAGGGCCTGTAAAGCCTTTTCGGGCCAGATATGCTGCGAAAATTCCATTCCTCGCAGCATTTCCAGGATGAAGGTGTTTTACAAAAGATCCGTCAATTTCGTATTGGTTAATGCCAGAAGCCAAACTTCCCACAATTCCCATTGCAGAAATTAACTCTTCAAGAGAGAGCCCCAACAGCTTAGAGCTTACCACTGTAGTTCCAAAGGTTCCCACAGTTCCTGTCGGATGAAAACCCTTTAAATAATGAGAAGGGTTTACGGACGTTCCTATACGTAAAGAGACCTCGTACCCTAAAGCCAGGGCTAACAGAATATTTGCAAGGCTAGCATTACATTGTTCCCCCAATGCTAAAGCAGTGGGGATCATAGAAGCCCCTGGGTGATAGGTAGCATATTTAGATCCGTCGTCAAGTTCAAGAGCATGAGCTGCAACCCCATTAGCCAAAGCTGCATAAGATGCCTCCAATTTTTGAGATGCCCCAATTACTGTGGCATTTCCTGCTGTTCCATGTTCTTTAACAAAGTCTTGAATAACTTTTGCTGAATCAGCTAAGGCCGCCCCAGCAATAATGACCCCAATCGTATCTAAGAGACATCGTTTAGCCTGGTGAATAACGGCTTCTGGAAGATCACCGTAAGAAGCCGTTATAGCAAACTTCGCAAGTTCTCTGGAAAGAGTAGTCTTACTCTCCATCCCATGGAACCTCCAAAGAGAAAAGCGGGGCGTATTGCTGACAACCGTATACATCCGTTTCACTGGGCCCGCCGCTCGCTATAGATCTTCGTATATTGGCCTTGATCCCCATACCCGGATCAAAGAACATGAAGTCTAAAACTTTGTCTTTTGGGATATCATAAGCCTGAGCTATAGCTTCCTGAGTAATAACTCCACTTTTTTTCACTTTTTCATATACTGAACGGTCGTCAAAAATAATTTCCAGGGTAATCATGAAACTCCCGGCATTCTTGCTCCTCACCGTTCGTGCCAAATTACATATATTTTTTGTTTTCATGAGTGAAACCTCCCGAAGTGGTTAACTATTTCCCCATAGGAGACTTCGTCCTGGGGCTTTTTCACACAAAGCTCCCATAGCCCATTAAAAAACTCTTGGGGATAGTAGGGACCTACCATACCGGCCAGTTTTTCCACTAAATCTTCATCTGTAACTGGATTTTCAGGTTCGCCCTTAGCTACTGGAATCCCTTTTTCAAACTGTCGACCATCATGAAGAGTAATGTTTATCCATGCTCCTCGTTCTTCTGGATAGATTCGATTCATCTCTTCATCTTCTTCTATGCGCACTTTAAGAGCTGTTTCTCTCAAAACAGGATCAGCCAATGTTTTTGCATCATAATCTTGCAACGTTACATTTCCACGCTCAAGAGCTATAGCCACGGAGAAAGGAAGGCTAAACATGGCTTCTTCAAACGTATGAGGAACAAAAATCTTTCCCACTTCAGCAATACCTAAAGCATAGGTTTTAACATGAATAGACTTTACGTCTTCAACGGACAACCCCAGTCTTTTCTTCCCTTCTCTAGCAAGATCTACAGCTGCGTGACAATGACGGCACGTGGGATAGAGCTTCGTATAGGTGTACATAATTTCCCATCGTTTCCCTAAAGCTCCCAGAAGAGCCTCTTCTGAAAACTCGTTGTTACACATGGCTTTTAACCACCCATGCTCGCCTTCAAAAAGAGTGCGAGGACCTTTGGCACCTCGATCTACTAAATCTGCTGCTAATACTCCGCCCAAAGCAGCTTTCCCTGGCTGAAGAGGTTTTATACCGGGATGATCGTGAAGCATTTCTTGTAAGCCAGCACTCTGTAATCCTCCAAGAGATACGGAGTAAGCAAAACGTTGGGCATCGAAATTTTTAAGGTATGCGCATGCGGCTGCTGCTCCGAGGGCGCCACATGTACCTGTAGAGTGAAACCCTCGCTTGAGATGAGAAGGATTAATAGCTCTTGCTGCTCTCAGCATCACATCGTAACCAATAATGATAGCCTCTAGAAGCTTCGTAAAGGAAGCGTTATCTCTTTCAGACATGGCGAGAACTGCAGGAATTATGGCTACTGCTGGATGGCACGTTCCCCACCTATGCCCATCATCTAGCTCTATGGAATGACCTAACACACCCAAAGCTAAAGCTGCATGCATAGCTGGGACTTGATTCCCGTGGCAAAGGATAGTAGCTTCCCTCGCTCCACCTATATGGTGGAGATACGATGCACACTGTGACTGAAAAGTACCCGTCTGAAATCCCACGGCAACTTCAGAGAGAAAATCCACAAGTACACGCCGAGCCTTATTTATTACCTCAGGAGTCATACAATGTTTCCCTTTTTCTACATAAAACCGGCTCAGTTGGGAAAGATAGGTCTGATCCAAGGCAATATCGCCTATCATTTGTTTTTTCCCACCATCTCAAAGTGATAACGGAAAATTTTGTTATCAAGGGGATCTTCCAGAGCTAAAAGATGATCAATAGTCCAGCGATAACACTTATTTTGAGGGAAGAGAGGTTCATCGGTAAGAAGGGCTACAGAGCCACCGGAAGAATTCATCTGTCCAGGGTAACTCATGTAAAAGAAACGGAATTTAGCACACTTAGCTACTGTAGTAGCCAGTTCTAAATCCTGAGAAATAACTTCAATAAAAACTCCCAATTCATGGGACTGGGTTTTTATCACAGGCTCATATTCTTTCATTACCGCATTACGACCAAAGACGTGGAAGAACAGCTGATAATCCTTATCTCTAGATGGGCCGATAATATGAGAAACTTTTTTTCTCGTATCTTCTATGATCATATCAATATGTTCTATAGCTCGAGGATCGCGAATACCAACAAAGTGATACACCCTATGTCCAGCCTCTCCAGCTCCCTCTAGTTTCACCTTATAGGAGCCATCAGGAGATGGAGCAAACTTGCTTCCAGAAACCTTAGCGATTCTATCTGTCACAGTTTCATATACGCTCTCATGCATATCGAGAATTCCACCGGGTAATCCTTGTACAAAAGGATTGGTACGTTCGTACATAGAGTGAGCCGCAAGACTATGAGGGGTCGCTCTTTGTTTCGGGTGCATAGGTTCAATAGTGAAATGGTCATGATGAACGGTAGCAATAATAGATTCTTTTACCATTTGAGGCCAA
Organism: Aminobacterium mobile DSM 12262; assembly: GCF_000526395.1. Taxonomy (NCBI): domain Bacteria; kingdom Thermotogati; phylum Synergistota; class Synergistia; order Synergistales; family Aminobacteriaceae; genus Aminobacterium; species Aminobacterium mobile. The sequence continues at coordinate 297,622 of NZ_JAFZ01000002.1, forward strand.
CAGACTAGAGAGGCACATTCTGCTGCTTTCCCCATATGAAGGCTAATTCCCTTATGAAACCCCTTAAAAATAGGATATGCGGCCAATACAGCGTCATCACAGGCTCGTCCTGCAATAATCACATCTGCGCCCTGTTCCAAGGCATAAAGAAACTGTTCGACCCCCATACTAGCAGTCACGTTTGTTGTTTGATCGATAACTTCTTTTGTAAGGGGAAAATCTGCTTCAAGGGGTTCTGTTTCGCCTCGTTCAACTCGTCTTAAAAGCTCTTCCTTATCAACTTGGGAATAAATGAGAGCCATTTTGAAAGGTTTTAAGCTGTGGTCCTTCGCAATGTCACGAATAAGGTTTCCATACAAATCTACAGTCCGATCAGTTCCTGTAGTACTGCATGACCCTACAATCATTGGTACGTTTTTCTTCCTAGACTCCACAAGCATAACTTCAAGGTCATGTCTTTCCCACTCAATTGGATTATGCGGTTTATCCGCTCCTAAAAAAGTAGGTCCGGCATCAGCAGTTCCAGCATCAGCGGCAAAACAATCAATATGATGTTTCACCCCTTCGTAAAAAGATTCCTCCTCAATAATGTTGTCTCCTAAGTTACCAGTAGACACGAGAAGTGAACATTTCTCCACAACATTCCCTCCTCTTTTTTCGGAAATTGATTTCCGTTTTGTTATAGGTTAATATATTAATACGATTTTGTCAACCTAGTATTATTTGAATAAAACACCCTATAAAACCTTTTAAAAACCTCTTTAAAAGGTTTTATTACGCTATAAACAAAATAAATAGAAATATTATATGCTATTTCTATTTATTTATCGGACAAACGCTTCCGAAAATTTTTAAACCTTTTAAACGTATAATTATAAATATAAACATTTTATGGAAGGAGTTTTTTTCATGATTTCCAATGAAAGGTATCCATCTACAGTAATAGAAATTCTTAGAATCCTCTATTTTTCAGAGGGACTTCAACCATCCAGCGTTATCCGTTCTCAATTGGAAGAACGAGGATTTGAGCTCGACTCTAGAACTGTTCGCTATCATCTTTCCAATATGGAAGACGATGAACTGATAAAACGGAAAGGAAATAGAGGCGCTTTACTTACTGAAAAGGGGACAAAGGAAGCGAAGATGCTCTTTGTTTTCGATAGGATTGGGACTCCTTCTTTCGAGACAGAAAAGCTCTCTTCTCAATATTCTTACGATAAAAAGAAAAAGAAGGGACGTATCGTAGTGAATTGTCTGCTTTTGGAACAAAATAAAGTAAAAAAAGCCTTGACAGAACTTCGAAAAGTTATAAAAAACGATGTTTTTGTTTCGCCGCTCGTTGGGCTTATTGCAGAGCCAAGGCAAATTTGGAATTGTGATATTTCTCAAGATTATGTTGGACTCGTATGTGTCTCTTCCAGAAACTACGACATTATCCTTCAAAAAATGGGCATTTATATTGAAACGACGGCCACAGGTTTATATCGTCTTGAAAATCAATCCCCTCGTGGCTTTACCGAAATTATATCGCATACAGGAACAACCCTGAGCCCTGGGGAAATACTTATCCGCGGGAAATACACATCTGTAAGCCAATTGACAGAAAAAGGGAATGGTCTGGTAACCGCCGCAATTAAAACATTTCCGTCTTTTTTGTATAAAGAGCTTCAAGCTGCACTGGAAGATCTTGACCCTTCTATTTTCTCAGGCCTTCTTTACCATAGCGGACTTATCCCTCCCTCATATCGCATTAGCTCAAGGGATCGGAATAAAGGATTCATGGTCATTTATGGCGGAGCCAACCTCTTTGCGCCTCTTATAGAGAAGGGCATTACTACCGACCTTTCCATTGCCAGCGGTTTATACGAGGCTGAAAAATTAACTACTATAGAGACACTATTCGAATCTCTACCTAAATATATCTAACTTTTGATACGCCGTCTGGCATCTGGTACCTCGTATGAAGGAGCGCACTCAACCAGACGGCGTATACGCTACCGAGGCAATTCTATATAAAAGCTGAGGCCATGTTCCTGAAAACCCAACTTCCGGTAAAGGTCGTGAGCTTCTTCTCTCTTGATATTGCTAGAAAGAGTTAACTTATAACATCCCTTTTCCATAGCCAATTCCATGGCTCTTTTCATAATCATAGTACCGATCCCTCTATGACGATAATCTTTATCTACCACTACATTTCCAACTACAGCAAAAGGCGATCCGCTATGTCCTAAATTCTCTGCTACTAAGAGACTAAAAACACCGACTACATACTTATGATCATCAAGAGCAACAAAAAACTTGTAATAAGAGTACTGTTCCATTTTGTACCAAATATGTTTTGCTTCTTCAAAGGATATGTAAGATTCGGAATCCAGCTCTTTTAAAAGATCCAATATCCGGCCAAGATCCTGAGTCACCGCTTCTCGTATAACCATCTCTGCCCCTCCTCTTCCTATCCTCTTTTACGTAAAGAGGTCTTTCGTACTATACGAAAGAACCACCAACGGTCCCCCGCTTTAAAACTTTTTAGTTTTAGCGAATAAAAGAATTTCTACTTTTTATTAAGGCATCTTTTAACCACTGGGGGTGCATCGGCATTAAATCTGAAGGCAATTCCTGGGGGCTAAAAAAGTTTACATCTAGGGTTTCAACCCCTCTTCTTTTTATGTGCCCCCCTATTAATTCACACTCAAAACAGATGGTTATAAAGTGAGACGTACACTTATTTGGATAGCATATAATTTGTGAGAAAGGATCTGAATAAACACCAATAAGCCGCTTTACTCGCACCCTCAGCCCTGTCTCTTCCAATATTTCTCGAACAATGGCCTGGTCCACCCTTTCTGCGGGTTCTACATGTCCTGAAGGAATGCCCCATAGTTCATTATCAGCTCTTCTCATTAAAAGAACTCGTCCTTGATCATCAAAAACTATGCCTGCTACTCCTGGTTCCACTTTTTCTGGCCAAGGAAAAGAAGGTAAAGACCACTTTTTTATAAGCACCTGAGGGTTAAAAAGATCTATAAGAGAGTGAATACGAGCATCAGCATTTCTAAAGTCTTTTTCAAAGGGGAAAGGCATGTGATCCCCCATAAGAATAGCAGAAATTCCAGCTTGATGAGCCCCTAAAATGTCTACTTCAGGGCTATCTCCTATCATCACAACTCGATCAGAAGATACCGTCTGCATCGCTTCGTAAAACATAGGCGGATAAGGTTTACCAATGACAACAGGATTTTGTCCACAAGCGACTCGTAATGCTTCTACCACAGCTCCTACAGCCGCAAGAGGACCATACGCAGAGGGAAATGTTTTATCTACATTAGTAGCCACAAAAAGAGCGCCGTTACGAATAGCAAGAGCTGCCCTCCTTAATTCCCTCAACGTAATAGCGTCTCCCCAACCAGTCACAACTGCGTCACAAGGTAATTGATCCACTATGCTTATTCCTGCCTGTTCTATCTCCTTTTTTAAAGGCTCATCGCCTAATACCCATACTTTAGAAACTCCCTTCTTTGCTAAAAAACGTGCAGTAGCCCAACCAGAAGTCACTATTTCTCTCTCATCAGCCTCAATACCCATTCTGTTCAAACGTTGAGCGATAAAGTTTCTCCCCGTGGGATTGTTCGTCAGGAATCGAACAGACTTGCCTATTTTTCTTAACCTATCTAGGGCTTCTATGGCACCATATGTCGGTTCTCTACTAATATAAACGACTCCGTCAAGATCCAAAAAGAATACGTCAAACAATTCAGCAATCATATTTCATCCTCCCAATATATGCCTTACATTGCGCGTTATCATCTTTATTGTATGTCTCTTCTCACCTCATAAAGATCGTTTCTTCATCTGAGATGTTTATGAGGGTGAACTCCCATAGTGAGGGCATGTATACCCTCCACATAGTGAATAAACGTTATATATGCCTCTACAAACTCACGGCCAGCTTCTAGAGAATTTTCAGCGTGACCTTTTAACTCCCACGCTCGATGAAACTTTTCTTCTATAGCCCGTTTCACGTGGTCTGGCATACGTGTTGAAAGTTGAGACACATCTCCCGTATCAAGGGCTTCATCTGCTAATCGAATCACAGGTGGAACTGTATCACTTGACTTTAACCCTTCGTATGGTTCTCCCTCAGAAGCTCTATGAATTCTCACTAAAGTCTCGAAAAAAAATCTCTCAGCTACCTCTTTAGCATCCATCCCCAAGGTTGAGACTTTCCGAGCAAGTTCAAAGGCTTTTCGAACTTCCTCTTCATCATCGTGCCGAACCCATTTCAATGCATGCAAAACATTTCCATCGGCCAAAGCCTTTCGAGCTGCCTGTACTACAGGACCATCTAACGTGTCACAATGGGCTTCCACTCTACGGGTTTTCAACAAAAGAGTAGTAACAACACCTACACCGATAATAACTACCAAACTTATGCTCATATTCCTCTCCTCCTCATTTTTTATTTATATTATTTACTACTAGATAGTCACCACTAAGAGAAGCCACCATCTCGATACGCTTAAGGTACTCCAGTCAAGGAGAAAGATATACAATATAGGCCTTTCCATCGGAAAAGAAGGGATCTCCTATAAAATTTTTACCTAAAACTGGGTCGACAAGTTGTATTTTCTTAAACTGGCTAACATGCCCATAATCCTGAAGGTTTTGAAAAAGATATTCTCTTTCTGAGTCAATATTAGGTTCTATATGATGAGTAATGCCCCATTTAATGCCACTGTCAAAACTAGCTGTTCCTACAAATAAAAAGTTACCTTCCTTCGACACGTAACCTGTATTCCAAAAACGAGCATGGTGTCTTCTACGAACACTTCTCTTTTCTGTAGGTTTTTGAAAACCTAAATCATTAACATCCTCATTCCAG